>JAKQYE010000352.1:0-2383 GCA_023356605.1 Trichodesmium sp. MAG_R02
ATTTTAAAGTTCACGATTTTTTTGCTATTGTTAAATTGGCAAATTTTTCTGAGTTGCCTAATGAGGTTTCAATGTTTTTGGCGCTTTTTTGCGATTTTGTGATATACTGTACTTATGATATAATTATACTTCCTGTGTCTTAATTGATTTTTAGAGCTGTTAATTCTTATTCTGCCGTTGTCTTGCTTCGTTTTTATCGGATTTTTTTTTGATCAAAATGACTAATTTTTCTCTGCTCGTTTTTTGCGGTTTTGACAAATTATTGTTTGTGTGGTAGCAAAACGCGATTTTTTCGTTTTTCAGTAATGGCCTTGTTTGGAAATAATTGCTCTTGGTCCGGAAATTAGGGCAACTGCTAATGTGGCTCCTGATTTATGCCAACTATTGTTTTTTTATTATTCTTTTTATAGTCGTTTCAATTAAGATTGAAACAAAAATTGAGTGTAATAAAATAATGTATTCAACTATTAATACATCTCCCGATAACATTATTCGTAATTATTGTGCAAAATAGTGTCTCACTTTTATTGAAAATAACTATATATGAGCGTTTGTTTGGGCTATCCCTTCTTTTATGGCTGTGGTTAATGTTTCTTTAGTTGGGGGTTTTGTGCTTTTTTCTTGGTTGTTAATACTGGGTTCAAATACTAAGGTTTCAAATAAGCTGAGGCTGTTTTTTAGGGCTTCTCGACTGATGTCTTCTCCATATTCGTACCCTCCTTTTCCATCTGATATTGCTAATAATGTTAATGGGTTTTGGTTTGGGTTGGGGGTGAGTTGGCAGATGATGAAGCTGTCTTCGTTTTGCGGTCGTTTGTTGGTTTCGCTATGACTTATATATTCAATGTTTGTTGTTTTCATTTTTGCTTTGGTGATTAAGATTAGATAATTTTATAGTTTTTGGCTTTTGGTTTTAATATTTTAAAGTTTACTATTTTTTTGCCATTGTTAAATTGGCAAATTTTTCTGAGTTGCCTAATGAGGTTTCAATGTTTTTGGCGCTTTTTTGCGATTTTGTGATATCCTATACTTATGACATGATTGGAGCTTCTATGTCTTAATTGATTTTTAGGGCTGTTAATTCTTATTCTGCCGTTGTCTTGCTTCGTTTTTATCGGATTTTTTTTTGCTCAAAATGACTAGTTTTTCCCTGCTCGTTTTTTGCGGTTTTGACCAATTATTGTTTGTGTGGTAGCAAAACACGATTTTTTCGTTTTTTTTCAGTAATGGCCTTGTGTTGAATAAAAAATCTAGTGCATGGGCGAGCAACCCCTAGTAACATTATGACACCATTTTTTTATTGGTGCAACCTTGGTTTTCTGGTCGGTCCCGGGCTTTTTTTGGAGCTTCATAGAATGAAAATAAAAATGAGAATATGCCCTCTTTCAGGAATTGAAAAGAATCAGACAACCTTTCGGCAAACCTACTAAGCTGTCTAACTCTGGTTGATTTTGGGAAGCTTGATTAACTTCTCAGGAACTGACTGGACTCTTCCACACTCTTGATAAATTCCCATTTACCAACTCAGGCAATGAAGAGTGCTAGGAACGAAAGCCAGAAACCACCGGGGAAGACGAGATAACTCGAAAACCCCTATTGTTGTTGAGGTTGTCGGCATTGTTATAGTTGCGCCTGGCACTCCGGCAATTCCTAGAATTGTAGTTCCAGCTACCGCCGCGGAGCTTTGGTTTGTCAGTCCCATAATTATTATTCCATAGTATTGAGAAAAGTTAGTATTTTTTGTTTCAAATGCCGGGTATTGCCATGGTCTAAATGAGCAAACCAACTTTGTAGAGATTTTTGGATTTGGCTAGATTCTATTTTTCCTTGTCGATAATGTGTGTGTAATTGTCTGAACTTTTTTCTGGGGGCTCTTAAATTTTCCGAACCTATTCTAATGCGGTCTGGCAATACTCGGAAACCGACAAAGTTGGCTCCTTTTTTTGTTTGAAATAATTGGCTTTTAATGGGATGAATTTTGAGGCGGAGGTCGGCTAGATATGTTTCAATTTTTTGTCTGGCAATAACTAGAAATTCTTTGTCGTCTGAGAATAAGGCAAAGTCATCGACATAGGGTAGATATTTTTTTACTTTCAGTTCTTCTTTGATGAAATAGTCGAAGTTATTGAGGTATAAGTTGGCGAAAAATTGGCTAGTTAAATTTCCTAGGGGTAAACCTTTTCTCCTATTTATTGAAGGGAGTGGGTCGTCTCCGGGAAATTTGGTTGATACTGGGATTTGTTGATTACTCCCATCAATAATTTTGTCGATTAACCAGAGGGTGTCTTGACATTTGATTTGGCGACGAATAATTTCTTTGATAATTTGATAGTCGATGCTGGGAAAGTATTTGACTATGTCGCATTGTAAAACGTAACGACTG
>JAKQYE010000352.1:2483-5274 GCA_023356605.1 Trichodesmium sp. MAG_R02
AATGTTTTTTCAAGGATGGGAATAATAATATTACATAGGGCGTGATGGATGATTCGGTCTCGGTAGGGGGCTGCCGAAATCATTCTGGGTTTTCTTTCAATAATTGTGAAGGTTTTATATTTTCCTGGTTGATAGGTTTTGGTTTCTAATTCTGTTTTTAATTGTATCAATTCTGATTCTAGGTTGTAGTTGAATTTCAGAACGTTTTGTTTATATTTTCTTTCCTTTTTTGGATTTTTTTTCTGGGAGGAGGAGATTTTCAAAGCTGGTGATTTGGGGGTATAATTTTTTGTGTCTTTTCATGTTTTATGGTTTAAGATTTTTTCAGTTTTTGTTGTTTAATCCAATCTCCTAATTCTTTGCCTATTTCGGTGATTAGTTTGTTGATATATTCGTAGCGTTTACTATTGATTAGTTGGAAGTCTAAGAGGATTCTAGTTTGATAACGAATTGTGTCTAGTTTGGGGTTTATAGATTCTAGTATGTTGATTTTTTCTGAGGCATATTTGGCTATGATTAGTAATCCTAAAAAGTTATATAAGTTTTCAATTAAGCGATCGCCAATTGTATATTTGTGAGTTTTGGGTAGTGTGTTAATTATTGGTACATACCAAATGATTAAGTCGTAAGTTTTTTGGATAATTGATAATTCGTTCATTCTATAGTAATTAAGTTTTCATACTATTTCGGGGAAGTTCAAAAAAAAGTCAATAGAAAAGCTAAAGCTAACTGTTTTTCAGTTTCTTTCCTATGAAGTTAAGATTTTTTCACGGAAGTTAAGAGTCAACTCTCCCTTAGCAAAATCAAAAGTCATGGATTAAAACTTTCAACTTTTAAAACTTTTACCCCAGTTTTGTGGATAATTGATAATTCGTTCATTCTATAGTAATTAAGTTTTCATACTATTTCGGGGAAGTTCAAAAAAAGTCAATAGAAAAGCTAAAGCTAACTGTTTTTCAGTTTCTTTCCTATGAAGTTAAGATTTTTTCACGGAAGTTAAGAGTCAACTCTCCCCTAGCAAAATCAAAAGTCATGGATTAAAACTTTCAACTTTTAAAACTTTTACCCCTTAATAATTTAAGTATTTCATATTTCAGTATCAAGATAACTCGTGCAGCCTAAGTTAATGAAATTGGTATAAGACTGTTATTGCCATTGGGAGAATGTTGGGTTTCGTTCTGAGACCCAACCTACTTGAAATTTGGGTACCTTGGCCTTCTTGTCTATGGCCTAAACCATAACAACCCTAAATTTGAAAAAAAATTTCGACCCGCTAAAGGGGGACTCAAAAGAGGAAAAAGGAAAGAAGGAAAAAGGAAAAAAGGGGAAAAGTAAAAAGTGGAAGAATCCTAGGAACGAAAGCCAGAAACCACCCGGGAAGACGAGATGACTCGAAAACCCCAAGTGTTAAAGAGGCGACCGGCATAGTTATAGGCGCGCCTGGCACTCCGGCAATACCTAGAAAGGTTGTACCAGCTACCGCTGCGGAGCACTCTCACATTGCTATTACCTGCACTTTCCCAAGAACTTCCGTCAGTAGGTGCTCCATTATAATTATTGTGCCAAGTATCTAGACACCATTCCCAAACGTTCCCGTGCATATCATACAAACCAAAGGCATTAGGAGGAAAACTTCCTACATCTGTTGTTTCTTCTCGATATTTTCCTTTAGGAGCATTGGCGTAAGGATAGTCACCATTATAATTAACTAACTCAGACGTTATAGTTTCTCCAAAATAAAAAGGAGTAGTAGTCCCGGCGCGACAGGCGTATTCCCACTGACTCTCACTAGGTAGTGTGTAAATTTTCCCAGTTTTTGATGATAGCTTCTGACAAAACTTTGTAGCGTCGTGCCAGCTGACTTGTTCTACTGGGCGGTTTCCTCCTTTAAAGTAAGAGGGGTTATGTCCCATAATGGCTTGGTACTGGTCTTGAGTAATGGGATATCTGCTCATCAAGAAAGGCTGGAGATTTACTTTATGTTGGGGACCTTCATCAGACTTTCTTTCCGCCTCATTTTTCGGGGAACCCATGAGAAAACTTCCCCCAGGAATATAAACCATTTCCAATACCACCCCCCTACCTAAATTTTCTGCCAAAAATTCTGCTTCGTAGGAACGACGGTCAATCTCTTTACCTCGCGAATTAACCTTTATTACCTCAAAACTAAATTTTTGTCGGGGTGGAGAATTTATATCTTTCTTTCTCTATATAAATTCCCATATTTTCAATTCTGACTCCTGAGTCCTGTCAGTTGATTTCTCCTGAAAATTTATCTCCCACCACTTTTCAATATTTCCAGGGCGACCTTCCTTTTCCAAAACCAAAGCCGATGTTATTAACTTTTGCCAAGATGACTCTAAACCTTCCGGTTCCCAACTTTTTCCTTTTAACAAGAAACGTTGTAGAGCATTAGGAGGTAACTGCCCACTCAACATTTCATAAACCATCATTCCTACTTCAAAAATATCGCTTTCTACTCCTACCTCTCCCCCGGCGAGAACCTCTGGGGCTGCATAACTTTCGGTAAATGTCCGAGTGCTGGAAGTACCCATCGAACTACTAAAAGTTTGTTTTGCAGAGCCAAAGTCAATCAATACTAACTGTCCTCCTGGAGTTAGTAGAATATTATCGGGTTTTATATCCAGGTGAAGTATTCCTTGTTGATGTACTGTGGATAATGCTGATATGAGGTAAGTAATTATTTCTTTGACTTTTTGAGGGGAAAGTTTTTTGTGGGGTTGAGAGTCTAGTTCTTTTCTGAGACTTTTTCCTGTGACTAACTCCATTA
>JAKQYE010000353.1 GCA_023356605.1 Trichodesmium sp. MAG_R02
CAATAGAATCATAATCACCATTGCGAATCTTTTCTACCTCTTCCCAAAAACCTAATTCTAATTCACCTTCACCAGCAATTTTTGTAGCGTTAACAGCTTTAATAACCTGAACTAAACCAGACTCTAAAGCACCTTTTAGTGTTTTCTGATTCTGATGTCTCTCTTCATTCGCACCGTGTTCATTTCTAAGCTTAACTAACTCTTGTTCAAGCTCTTCAATACGGGATTCAAGAGAAGCACGACTAGCATTAGTGGTAGAATTGATAGCTTCTTCAAGTCTAGTAAAAAACATAATTAGATATCTCCTGTCAATGATTAATAACTAACAACTAATAATTAATAAGCAAAGTTCTGATATTTGATTAGTTAACAAATATAGCCATAGTCAAAGCAGAAAGGCTTAGACATAGCCTAGCTAAATGGAATAATAATTATTTAGATTAATCATCATTATAAAGTAGTTTTTTTATTTGACAAGACATCTTATATTTGACTGTTTTATGGGAATAATTATTGTTTGATAATCAAGACTTATTAGTCAATAAAAAGGAATAACATTTGATAAATTTAGGAATACTAAAATCACAAAAAGGAATAATATTTAATCTGCATTTTTTCTTATAGTTTGTGTCTAATTCTATTCGTTGAATTTTATATGACAGATATATTACATTGATTTGAAAAAAATTTTCGATTCGCCAAAGGCGAGACTCATAAGAGAAAAAAACACAGAGTAAAGGGCAAAAGAGGAAAAGAATAAAGGGTTAAAGAGTTCTCCCGCCATCGCAGACAACACGAAAACCAGAATAGATGTCGTGGACGACGCGCCTACCAGAGTTGTTGCGAATCGCAGAGCGGCAATAATTAGGAATGTAGCCCCAAGAACCGCCCCGCAGCGGTGATTTATCTTTGTTTCCATTTAGCCAAACACTGCCATCTGTAGGCGCACCAGCATAGTTCTCATGCCATTCATCCGCACACCACTCCCACACGTTTCCATGAATATCATACAAACCAAAAGCATTAGCTACTTTAAAATAACCCACAGGTGTAGTTTCTTCACGATATACTCCTTTAGGACCTTTCCCATAAAAACCTGACCAGTTATATTCCTCATTATCTGTTCCCCTATAATTAGCTAATTCTGTATTAATAGTCTCTCCAAAGTAGAAAGGTGTAGTTGTTCCTGCACGACAGGCATATTCCCATTCAGCCTCACTTGGTAATCTATAATTCCTTCCTGTTAATCTCGATAGTCTTTTACAAAATTCTACTGCTTCAAACCAATTTACATACTCAACTGGTCTCTTCCACCTATCTATATCTTTGTATGGCTGTTTAAAATAAGATGGTTCTGTTTTTAGGTCTAATTCTACTTTCAAGTCTGTTCGGGAGGCGATCGCTTTCCACTGTCCTTGAGTAACTACATACTTTCCCATGAAAAATTCTGGTATATCTACATAATGTTGCGGACCTTCATCACTTAATCTTTTTACTTCCGTATCTGGAGACCCCATTAGAAACCTACCTCCAGGAATTTTTACCATTTCTAGAGACACTCCATTACCCAAATCTTCAATTTTCTGTCTAGCGCTCCCTTGGCTACGATTAACAATACTTCCAGAGTCGTTCACCTTTACGACTTCAAAAGTGAATAATTCTCCTTTATCTAGCTCTTTTGATGAAACTTTCTCCCGTAAATTAGAAGACTTTACCTCAGCAACATCTGATTTTATAACAGATAAATTTTCATCTATTTTTCCTAATCTTTCCTCAATGGCTATATTATTTAAAGCTTCTATTGCATCTTCATCTGCACCTTGAGCTGCATTCAAAACTCTTATCCATAATGACTTTGCTTTTTGCCATTCTTTTTTTCTTTCCGCTCTTGCTGCGTCAATCTTTAAAGAGTCTATGTCACTCAAAGTTGCATATTTTGGCATTAAAATTAAGTGCGACTTTTCTATAGGGCTTGCCATCACACGAGGAGTTTGTTTTCCTTTTTCTTTTGCTAATTCTTTAACCCTTACTTTTAGGTATTCATTCAGTTTTTCTACAGTTGCTCTTTTTCCTTGATTACCTAGCCCCTCTAATAACGCATAAGTAAAAGCTCCCTGTTCCAATTCTTCTAATTCCCAAGAAAGTTCATCCGGACTACAAGAAAAAATAGTTATTATTCCTTTTTCCCGAGCTTCCTGTTCTGTTTGCTTTCCTACTCCTTCTCCACCTTTCCCCCCATCACTTTTGTTTCTACAAGCATCCAATATTAGAACAATATTATCTGCTCCAGAATTTTGAAGTTGTTGAATAACATACTCAACAGAAATTCCACTTCTTTCAACATTTGAGTGACCATCAATAGGAATTAAATAATCAATATTATTCGCCCTACAGCCATGGCCACTAAAAAAAAACCATAAATCATCACCTGCTTTCAGAGATAGTGTTTTAACTTCATTTTCTAAAAGTAATTCTAAGTGGGTACGAGTTGGGCGAGTTGAAGCATCATTCATTTCTGGAGAATCATCTGAGAAATAAAAAACATCATCAAAACCTGCTTCGTCCAGCAAGAAATTCCTCATTTTTTTAGCATCATTAGCTGCGTATCTTAGAGTCTTAAAATGCTCATATTCTTGAACACCGATAGTAATTGCTATTTTGGTCATCCTTTATTTATTCTCCTTTAAACTTCCACTTGATAATACTTGCCTAAAATACTGATTTTTATTTTTTTATCTGACCTACAAAACATCAAATTTTGTAGTTTTAAAAATACTTCCATGAGCTACTGTTAATCCCTACAATATTCCTTTTAGCTACGCTATAATTTCAAATTAACTTAATTTTTTCCTGTAGTTAATTCCCTACTTATTTCTTCTCCTTCTATATATTCTTATGCTAGGCAAAATTATTTTACCTCCTGGAAATGGCCAAATAATTTTGGCATTTGGTTTGAAGCATTCCCTAATTTATATAATGTTTCTGCTTCTCTTTCAAATAACTTTTTAGCCACATCTAAAGCTTCAGGTTCTAAACTTTTTAGTTTGAGATGCTTAACCACACATTTGGGATTTCCTGGCAAATCTAAATCTTGAGCTAAATGAGTTTCCCCAAATCCTCCACTCCCCAAAAATTCAACTATTTGATAACGGCTTCTCAGGACTTGTCCATATCTCATGATTTTTTCAATTTTTGATTATTAATTATAATTTTTCAACTATTATCTATAATTCTCACATAGCTTTACTCTAAACTCTTAAAAGTGTTGGAACTTGGTGGAACTTGGTGGAACTTACTGGAACTTGCTGGGACTTAGAAACCCGGTTTCTAGAATAAGCCAGACTTCTCCCAGTTCACGTCTAGTTCACAATTTGTCTGAACTAGTTCACTACCAGTTCACAATTAATCTGAACTAGACTACGGGTAATTATAATATACCTGGATTAGCTGCTAATATAGAAAATGCTAAAGAAAAAATACACCAGGTAAAAATGGCCAGGAAATTAGAAAGCATTGCCAACTTAATTCCCGATTAACACAATTCCTAAAAACTAAATATAAAAGAAAAGTACTTTATCTTATATTTTCCACCTTTGTTCCTGCATTATTGATATTTAATTTATATATTATTGAACCCCGGAAAACTTTAATTGCTTCCTTAGCAGTTTCTGGAGCCGCTACCCGTTTATTTTTAGTTCTTGAAGACTAAAATTATTATTTCTTAAAAAAAAGTCACCCACAATTGAGATATATTTCGGTAGTTTAATTTATTTCAAATCCAGCAAAACTTTCTATCTCCTCTATAGAACAGTGAGAGTGGATACCATCAACCTTCCCTATCAAACAGTTTTGTTAATGAGAGATTTTGAGTTAAACTATGATTTAGAATTAATAAAAAATTGTCATTAATGCCAATATTTCCTGATTTTTTGCCAAAATTAATTGCAAGTCTGACCGAATCTACATCTATTTCTTATGCCCAAAATATTCATTCTCAATCAATTTCTACTCCTTTGATTTCTCTCCCAATTAATACAACTTTTTTATCCAAAGGTCAGGGTAGTACTCCAATTTTATTACTGCATGGTTTTGATAGTTCTATTTTTGAATTTCGCCGCCTTTTACCATTACTTGCTACTCAAAATGAAACTTGGGCAGTGGATTTATTGGGGTTTGGTTTTACGGATAGATTACCTAATTTAAAAGTTAATCCAGGAGCGATCGCTACTCATCTTTATCATTTCTGGAAAAGTTTGATTAATCAACCTGTGATTTTGGTGGGTGCTTCTATGGGTGGTGCTGCTGCTATTGATTTTACCTTGACTTATCCCGAGATTGTGCAAAAGTTAGTATTAATTGATAGTGCTGGATTGAAAAATAATCCGATTATTAGTAAGTTTATATTTCCTCCACTTGACTATTTTGCCACAGAATTCTTGCGTCGCCCCCAGGTTCGAGCAAATATTAGTCGTGCTGCTTATTTTGATAAAAGCTTTGCGACTTTAGATGCTAATCTCTGTGCTAGATTGCATCTAGAAATGCCTGGTTGGAATAAAGCTTTAATTTCTTTTACTAAAAGTGGTGGGTATGGTAATTTTCAACAAAAATTGCATTTAATTCAGCAGCAAACTTTGATTTTGTGGGGAGAAAATGATATAATATTGGGTTCTGGAGATGCTGATAAGTTTGAGAAGGCGATCGCTAATTCTCAACTGATTTGGATTCCTAGTTGTGGTCATGTTCCTCACTTGGAAAAATCTCAAGTTACTGCTAATTATATTCTTGATTTTATTAGAGAAAAATAATAATATCAGGAGTTACGGATGCAGATGAAAGTATACACCATCTGTAGGGGTTAACGGCCATTAAATCCTACTAGATATAGCCCTTGGTGCGTAGGTCCTGATCAATATTAAAATGACTATAGTATCTATCCAGAAAAACTCGGCACCATAATGGAAGAATCAACTAAGAATGTACACTATATATAGTGACCTGCGTAAGTCCTGAGATAATAAAAGTAGGGAGTATATACTCCCTACTTTTATTTATTAAATGGTTTTATTTTCCTAGTTAGATTAGTCAATATTGACTTTCACAACTCGATTTTTCTCAGGTTCAGCTAATGGTAAATGTAGATGTAAGATACCATCTTTGTAGTCAGCTTTTACTTGTTGATTTTGAACTGCCGCGGGCAAAGAAATTACTCTCTCGAAAGCACCATAACCAAATTCAGAACGAGTCCGACCTGATTCTTCTGTTG
>JAKQYE010000354.1:0-3941 GCA_023356605.1 Trichodesmium sp. MAG_R02
AAAGCCAAAACATTCTTGTTTATAACTTAACAATTCTCGAAAACGATATAATCCTAAATTAGATAAGGCATCGGATAATTTATGGTTAGCCATCTAGCCTAAATACGTTTAAGTCCTCTACACCAAATACTCTACCAATAATTTTATTCTTGCAGAGAAAAGCTTATTTTAAATCATTTTCAGCGGAGAGGGTGGGATTCGAACCCACGGAAGGTCTCCCTTCAACAAATTTCGAGTTTGCCGCATTCGACCACTCTGCCACCTCTCCCTAACAAGTCAAAAGTCAAAAGTTATTTTGGAGTTTTGACTATTTATTTAGATGATTAAAATATAGCCTATTTAATCATATCAGAGGAAAGAACTATCAGACTGATCTAATTCTAAAGTACTTTGAAAGCCCGTAATAGGAGTCCATTGAATGGCACCATCACGACCTGTCCAAAATAGAGGAATATTATTTTCTTTAAACAATTCAATCATATCTGGATGGACAGAATCTGCCGAAGCGATCGCTACTTCTGGCCGAATAATATTCAATAATTCTGGATTCAGCTTATTTCCCGACCACCAAAGCACCTCTGTTGGCTGAAAACTTTTTTGTGCTAATAACTTACTCTGTTCAGACAGTTTACTATCCCCCAATAATAACCAACTTTGGCCACGAATCATAAATTTTACGATTGGGGTCTCAGAGTTAATTAATTTCATCTGGGTAGAACCCAACTCAACATTTTGATTATTTACCAGAGTATAGTAATTAGCTTGAATCTTTTGCAGGGCATTAAACACAGCTTGATTACTAGTTTGATAACTCTTTTTCTCATCAGCTTCTACATCATAAAAAGTTTCAATTTTCAAGCTCTCAAAAATATATGGCCACCCACGACTCAGACCCTTTTGGGAATGAAGATCGATAGACCAATCAATTTTATTAATACCTTGCTGCTGTAAGAATGGTAAAACTATAAACCTAGCTGTATTTTCATCTCCAACATTGACCAAGATTACTTGACCTTGGTCTTGAATAACAAACACTGGTTTGGAGGGTGAATCAAGAATCGTAGCTTGAAATACAGAAGTCCGAGTATACCACAGAGGAATAATAATAATAGCGATCGCCAAAAGCAAACTCCACTGCCAAAACTGCAGAGACGACTTTTTCTTCCCACCCTTGCCTACTCCTGGAGGTCTACTTCTCAAAAACCATGTGGTACAAATCAACCCATATAGCACAACCAACTGATAAACCGACATTGCCCCCACTGCAACTTGATTACCTGGTAACTTGCTAAAAAACTGCACAATTTCTATCAAAATCCTAACTGGAAAATACAAAATTCCAGCACTCAAGCCACCTACATCAGGATAAATCAAAGCCAGTATTGCACTAATAAATCCACCCAAAGTAATTATAGCAACCAGAGGCGCAGTAACAATATTCACCAAAATAGTATAGGGCGAAACCACATAAAACACAGATAGCAATAGAGGTAACGTCCAAACAGAAGCAGCAATAGGAATAGCAACTAAAGAAGCAATACCAGAGGGCAACATATCTAAGCGTTTCATTAAAGGTTGCACTGTTACCAATAATCCAAGAGTCGCCAAGAAACTCAACTGAAATCCCAGATCCCAAATCCATAGAGGATTAATTAATAACAGCAAAGTAGCAACTAAAACCAGAGAAGCTAATGATTTAACCACGCGTTGTGAAACAATTGCCAGCAAAGCTGCTAAACCCATAAAAGCTGCTCGCAATACTGAAGGTGAACCACCTGTCAAACCTACATAGATGATTAAAGTAAAGATACCAAAACTAAATCTCACTCCTGAAGAAAAATTTTTAGTTAAAGTCAGCACCACACCTAAAATTAACGAAACATGAAAACCTGATGCTGCTAATACATGAGCTAAACCTACCTGCACAAATTGGTCTCGTAGCTGATAAGACAAATCTACAGCCCTACGCCCTAAAACCATTGCACTTACTAAAGGACCCTCTGGCACTCCCAAAGAACTTACCTGAGCGCGAATAATTCGCTGCCGAATCTTATATAACCCCCAAACATTACTTTCTTGGTTGAGTTCAGTAAGTTTATAACCTGCAACTCCAGCAAAAGAACCTTGTCTAGCTAGATAAGCACGAAAATCAAAACCTCCAGGATTAGTTGCTGGTAATGGTCTATATAAAGAACCAGTTATTGCTACTAATTCACCAGGGTAAATACCTGTTGCTTGCAGGAGGGGTATTGTGACGTAAACTTTTCCTGCAACATCTTGGTGTACATTTGCCGAACCCTCAGTACCAACTATTTCAGTGACTTGAGATACTTTTAACCAAAGTTGGGCTTTTTCTGAGCGAGTTTTGCGCGGAAGAGAAAGAACTTTTCCTCGAACAATAACTACTTGTTGCTGAGATTCTCCATCAAGTGGAATGATTTTACTAATGTCGCTTGCTGTAGGTTGGGGGACTCGAAATTGAAAATAAATACTGGCAAGCAGAGCGATCGCGCCAGCAGTTATCCACAACCAATTTGAATTTAGTAGGGATCTTCTAGTTATTTTGGTAAGTGAATCTTGAAATTCACCACTTCTGAGTAAATATTCAGAATCTATTTTATCCTGAGAAGTTGTAATTTCCTTAGTTAGCCTACGTAAATTTTGTCGGTATCTTTGTTGTACAATAATTGCTAAGACCAATCCTATCGTTATTGCAGTGTATATACCCCAAGGCACAATAGTAGATATTAGCCCCATTATATAAGCTAGGCAGATGACGATCGCTACAGCTTCATTCATGATTAGTTAGGCTTTAACCCCTTAAAATTATTTGTAGTTAGGCAATATCCCCTTAAATATCTACCTGTGCACTCAAGCCAAATCAAGACCCTGATTCATTCTTGTAGTTGGGCTTCAATCCCATTTAGATAGCTAAACCTAGTCTTAAACCTAGCACTGCATGCACGAACATAATACATATTGCCATGCTACCCAGATAAGCGTGAGTAGTACGCAACACAACTTGATTTCCACCGAACTTTGTCAGGGAAATCAAACCATTTGCTGCTAGCAATGCCAATACTACTGAACCAGTCCAAAAATGAGGAATTTCAAATATTTGCTGTTCCTGCATTACAAGAGATAATACTCCACCTGTGTAGCCTAATGCCATAAATAGAAACATTAATGGTGCCATTTTCCGATGATTAGAACCATTTTTCAGAGCTACTACTTCATCTGTAACGACTCTTCTACGCCATCCGGTCAAACCAACAAAACTACCCACGACAAATACAACTGTTGCCATCATTACTGGGTGTCCCCAATGTACAATTGGCTCGGGAGTCCCAAAATTGCGAAATATGTCGGCTATTGGTTCTAAATATTCTCTAATTTCCATTTTTTATATTCCATAAAACTGATATAAAGCATCACATAAAATAGTGACAAATTAAAGTTTACTTCCTGATTACACAAATTTAAAGCGCAATTGTCAACCTACCGAGAGTAGAAATTCGTAATTTTACCAATACTAATTTACGATAGTTTTTTAACTTTTTGTCAAAAGTCATGCTAGTTGGCGAAAACTACCCTAACTATATTTATATTATTTTTGCAAAAATTAGTAAATCAGTAACAAATAGTAACAAAATTTGCAATAAATCTAAATGTTTAGATGAGGTAAATTTATATATGCTGAGGACTGTAGTATGATACTTTTTACATTAGTTAGGACTTACGCAACGGCACTATGTATAGTGGCAGTATCTTGAAAATGATAAGTTTTTGCACCATATATAGCGGTACTGCGTAAGTCCTGATCATGTCCGGTGTGGGATTCGTTTGGCCTCAGTAGTCTTTAATAGACTACGTTAAGCCAGCCCGTAAAGGGTAACTCTGATAAACATGGAGGTTAAATTCCTTCCCGCACGGACACCGTA
>JAKQYE010000354.1:4041-5254 GCA_023356605.1 Trichodesmium sp. MAG_R02
ATCATGTCCGGTGTGGGATTCGTTTGGCCTCAGTAGTCTTTAATAGACTACGTTAAGCCAGCCCGTAAAGGGTAACTCTGATAAACATGGAGGTTAAATTCCTTCCCGCACGGACACCGTATGAATACTTAGTCCTAAGATTCGGACACTGGCAATGTCAGTTTCTGGTGTCCATGGCCCAAAAGCAGAATAAAGGTAATGTTATCCCAAATTTTTACTTGAACAAATAGCCATCAAGGTACATTCCCAAACTAACCTTGGTTGTACATAGGAAAGCAAATATTTTCTTGCCATTTCCAAATGTTTCAGGCGCTCTACTCCATAAACCTGTTGTCGCCTCCAATAACAATGCTGTAAATAATCTATCAACCATAACTGTGCCTCCGTATCTAGACTTTTACTAATATCCCGCCCTAACTCTAATGCTTGACGAATATCTCCAATACCCTGAGTCGCAACTTCCAAAATATCCGCCGGAATTTGTTGTAGTAGCTTCCAACAGGCGATCGCTTCTCCTGGACTTCCTTGAGCCATTGCTATTATTTCTGGTTTATCTAAAATTTCTCCATAACCCACCTTTTTCAATACAAACTGCATATTCTCCTGAGTCAACCGATGAAAGGGAATACGTTGACACCGCGACACCAAAGTTGGCAACAATGAATCAACTCCAGGGGCAATTAAAATCAAAGTTGCTCGTTTCCCTGGTTCTTCCAAAGTCTTCAATAAACCATTTGCTGCACTTTCTCCCATTGTCTCAGCTTGCTGCAATACCACAACTGACCTTGCTGCTTGTAGGGGGGGGCGACTCAGAAATTGATTAATATCCCGTACTTGTTCTAAACGTATTTGAGGAGGGGACTTACGTTTGACCCCTGCTTCTGCTGCTTCCCTTTGTGAGAGTAGTTTTCCTTGATGTAAATATGTTGGCTCTACCCACAATAGGTCTGGATGGTTTCTTTTTTGGATGCGACTTTGTAGGGATGAACTTTCTGGAATTGGGGAGTCGGTATGAGAAAATAGAAGTTGGATAAAATATTTAGCAGTTAAGGCTCGCCCGACTCCTGGAGGTCCTGCAAATATATAGGCAGGGGCAATACGTTGATAAACTATTGCTTGGGTTAATAATTCTATGGCTTGGTCTTGTCCGATAATATGAATCAAGTCAAAAGTTCAAAGTTAAAAGTTCAAAGTAATCTCAATCATACTTGAT
>JAKQYE010000355.1 GCA_023356605.1 Trichodesmium sp. MAG_R02
GGATGGTTATCCCTAATAATTATCAATCATTTTGTGGAGCTCGTAGAATTGGAATTCTGACTGATTTTCCCTTCCCATTCTCTCCCAAATATTGAATGTATTAGTCTATAAGGGTAACCTTACCTTTGTATATGATTACTTATTCAACCCCAAAAAATCCTACTATTTTCTCTCACGGAGTACTCTACCCCGGTCCTTATTGCACAGGAACCCCTCAATAATTTTTCAATAATTAATACTTAGTATATCAAGAGAGCTGAATATAATGGAGGGATGGGCATCCCTAATAATTCTGAATCATTTTGTGGAGCTCATAAAATTGGGAGTTCTAGGGGATTTTCCCCTCCCATTCTCTCCCAAATTTTGATAGTATTAGCCTATAAGGGGTACCTTGCCCTTGTATATGATTGCTTATTCAACGCCAAAAAATCATACTATTTTCTCTGGTCGGAATACTTTGCCCTGGTCCTTATTGCAGAGAAACCCCTCAATAATTTTTCCATAATCAATCCTTTGAATTTCATAAGAGCTGAATATAATGGAGGGATGGGCATCCCTAATAATTCTGAATCATTTTGTGGAGCTCGTAAAATTGGAGTTCGTTCAGTTTTTCCCCTCCCATTCTCTCCCAAATTTTGATAGTATTAGTCTATAAGGGTAACCTTAACTTCTACATTATTTTCTGTAGCTCCCCAAAAACCAGTCCCAAGGGCTTTGCGCTGACCTTCTCCCCCGAATCGTGATACTATTAACAGATAATTATTAGTCCACCTTTGCATATGATTATTTGTTCAACGCAAAAAATCTGAGTATTTTCCCCTCATGGCGATCGCGTACCAAAGCAAAATTAAAGCCAATGGTTTTTAGATAAATCCATTGAATGCCCATCTGATGTGAATTTATAGAAGAGGCGATGGCCATTCCTGCAACTCCTAGATTATTCTGTGGAGCTCCTAAAATATCGATGGCCCGAAGGATTTTCCCCAAAATTTTAATCAGCTCAAATAGCGCATATGAACTCCTCTATATAGATGAGACCATTTGTTGAACACAATCAATAAAATCATTTTTCCGAAACGGGTTCAGTAGAGGCAGGCTTCAGTTCAAATGAACAAACTTAAACATTTGAAAGAAATCAACAGATTGAGATGTGTAGCTCTAGTGGAACAAAACAAGTAAAAACATTTATTTTTAATTCCAACTAAGAAGGTAAGCACAAAAAAGGTTAACTATGTTAATTTTTATAAACTAACTCTCTGGTCTGACCTAATAGTTGATTTGAGGAATATTTACATTTTCTTACCGAAAAATTGGGTTTAAAGCCTCGCCCATAAGCGGGGGACTTTTTAGTTGATTTTTTTTCACAGGTCATGTTATGATTCTTTTTAGTTCACAATAAATATATTAGTCCCGGATGGGCAATTCGAGACAAAAAACTGAAAAACTGACGGGTCGGCAAGTGTAAGACTACTGCCAAAGTAGTAGCAACCTGTGAAAAGTCAACCAGCCGAGGAGCCATGGCTCGATAGTTTCCCCGTGCCTTTAGGCCGGGGAGGATGTCATAGTATTAGTTGTGACAAATTTTAACGCCAACCCACCTACATCATCTTATCCAATCGGTCAATACGCTTCAAAAGTCGTATAAAAGCAAACCCGAGCACCACAACCAATAAAACAAACACTAAAGCCAAAATCGTCTGATTATTAACATATAGAATAGTAGCCGACAAAGTAAAACCACTAATCAATAAAGCATAATTAGTACCCATCTGCACATTACTAACCCGCCGAACCAAGCGATCTGTTTCTGTGGCCCTAACCCGAACTCTAATATCCCCCTGCTCTAACTTATCAATTGCATCCTCAATACGACCAGGCAAACCCAAAGCGGTAGAACTAACCTGAGCTGCTTGACGACCAAGTTCATTAAAAATCGTTTTTTGAGAACCTTCATCAGACATAAGCTGCATGGCAAACGGTTGTGCCACCTCCATAAAACTAAAATCTGGGTCTAAACCCTTACCAACCCCCTCCAAAGTAGAGAAAGCTCGCATAACAAAAGTAAAAGTTGCCGGAAAACGGAAAGGCTGGTCATAAGCAACCTCATATAAATCATCACTAATAGCGGTAATGGACTGAGCTTCAAACGGTTTATCCATAAAATTGTCCAACATGTACTGAATAGAGCGTCTAACTGGCCCCATATCTCCAGTAGGTTTTAATGCTCCTAAATCAATCAAAGATATAATCACCCTCTCAGCATCTTTAGAAGCAATTCCATAAAGAGTTTCCATTAGTTTTTCCCGGATATTAGACTTAATTTGCCCCATCATGCCAAAATCATAGAAAATCAATCCTCCTTCTGGACTAACAGCAATATTACCGGGATGAGGGTCAGCATGGAAAAAACCATCATTCAAAAGTTGCTGTAAGTAAGCTTCAGCACCCATTTTTGCCAAAGCCTTTCGATCTTGCCCTGATGCTTCGAGAGCTTCATAATTACTGATTTTGATACCTGGAACATATTCTAAGGTCAGTACCTGTGGAGCAGAATACCGCCAATAAACTCTAGGAACCCTTACCCATTGACAGTCGCGGAAATTACGACGAAAAGTATCAGCATTGCGACCTTCATTAAGATAGTCTATTTCTAGCCAGAGAATTCGGCAACATTCCTCATAAATACCCAACCAATCTCGGCCCCGACCCCACTCGGGGTGACTTTGAAAATAACGAGCTATTCCTTTAAGAATAGCCAAATCAATTTGAAAGAGTTTTTTCAATCCTGGTCTTTGTACTTTTACCACTACCTTCTCACCAGAATGGAGTTGTGCCTTATGAACTTGACCTAAACTAGCAGCAGCTAGAGGCACTGGGTCAAAGCTTGGGTATAGTTCTTCTACCTTTTTGCCCAGATCCTCTTGAATAATTATCTCAACTTGTTCGTAGTTAAAAGCAGGGACCTTATCTTGAAGTTTTGAAAGTTCTTCGACGTACTCTGAAGGAAATAAGTCAGCACGGGTGGAAAATAGCTGCCCTAACTTAATAAAGGTAGGACCTAATTCTAGCATTGTCTCTCGGACCCAAATAGCTTGTTTGCGCCGTCTGAGATTTTTCTTTTCCTGTGTTACTCCCCCTCGGTAACTCCAATCTTTTTTATCTATCCAAAGCCAAGTTAGCCAAAGGAGAACGAAACTCCAGATATCAATGTAACGACGCTGGCGAGAGTAATTTTCTCTATTCCAGCGATAAGCTTTCTGACTAGAGGGTTTACTGGAGGCCTTAGTCATTGAGCCTCCAGTTGTATAGTTATCTTGTTGATTGTGCTTAACAATGTCATCGAGGGGAACAGACACAGTCGTAGCATTTTATAATCAGTTATCATTTGTCAGTACTTCCAACTTCAGCAAAAGGCAAGAAAATCCAAGTTTTCCTTTTTAATTCCCTTAAACGGGGACATTATTAAATTTAAAGGTCAAGAAGAAGTATTACGATATTTTTTCAATTCTTCTCTGACTTGAGCTACCTCATATCTTAGATCGTCAATTATGGCTTGTAGGTCTTTTGGTTGATAGTCTAAGTCCAAAGGAATGCTACTGTTGCCGGTGTTATTTCCTGCTTTAGCTTGTACATCGGCTTTTTCTGAGACTTGGTCAATAAAGTTTCGCAAGTTTTCTCTTTGCTCTGCATCAAATTTACCTAACCCACTTAGAGTATTTGTGATGTCATTTTCTAGTTGCTCATAGATACCTTCTGCAATAGCTCTACCTAAAAAGAAAGCATGAATTGGTGGTTTACTCATAATAAAATAGTTGGTTTTGATAGTTTAATAATCTAATTTAGTATTTTTTTCAGCTTATGAGGGTTATTTTTTATCTGCTTAACAAAATGTCTATTGATGTTTAAATTTCGTCAATGAGCCATCCTTTTGCTAAATTTGAACAGATTCAGATTAAAACGCATTCTACTTACTACCCCTGATTCAAGTATCTAACAGTTGGAGTCAAGATGTTATTCTAATTGTAAAGTATTGTATCACATGATTTAATCAGTATCTTAAGAGACCATTTATAAACAAAACTTAGGCCCTTATAGTAGGGCATCAAGCTTAAAATAGGGTAATAAGAAAATGTTAAAATCCAAGCCATGTATTATTTTTGCCAAAATCCCAATGTAACATTATTTGGCCTTACACCCTAGTAGGGTGAGTGAGGAGACATAGGAATGTAATTCTTCTTTGCCTAAGGCGCCCTAACCCATCAAATACCAATATTTTTTCCTTAAGATTTACTTTATAAACCTTTTCTTAATCTAGTTAAATCAGGACTTACGCAGTACCGCTATATATGGTGCCAAAAATTATCATTTTCAAGATATTGCCACTATACATAGTGCCGTTGCGTAAGTCCTGATAGAGAAAGAAATAGAGAAGAAAGGATAAAATATCATCATAAACCACGAAATCTTATCAAAAAAAAATGGAAGTAAAAGCCTTGTATTTATAGATGAATCAGGATTTATAGATGAATCAGGATTTGAAGATAATCAAGACTGTATTTATGCCTGGTCAAAAAAAGGGAAAAAAGTTTATGGTGAGCAAGAGGGAAAACTATGTTAGTAACAGTATGAGGGTTTAGTCTGGAGATAAAACTAATTAGAGTTTCAAAAACATTTGAGAGAAAAAAAGTTCAGGAATCAAGGAAGTGCAAGAGCTGATAAGAGGTAGGGGTTTAGAGAATAAGACATTTACCTTGGATGCACTTGATTGCAATAAACAAACAACTCAGATGATAATTAAAAGTAAAAATGATTATTTAATTACAGTAAAAACTAACCAAATCAAGTTATCTAATCCCTTAAAAAACTTAGCAAAAGTAGAGGAGCCTATCAGTAGATATCAAGAAATAGACAAAAGTCATGGGCGCCAAATAAGTGCGAAAAATTAGTGTATTTAAAGCCGAAAAGATTAAATATAAAAATTATCCTCATATTCAAAGCTTTGTCAAGGTAGAGAGAACAGGACCAAGAGGAAATAAAAAGTCTGAATAAACTTCGTATTATATTAATATAGCAATCAGGAATGAGATGTGAGAAAATAATATAGAAGTTAGTGGAGACAAATATGAAAGAATTAGATACTTTTATGGAACCTATCCCACTAATAAAATGCAATTAATCCAGAT
>JAKQYE010000356.1 GCA_023356605.1 Trichodesmium sp. MAG_R02
GTTTTCAATGTAGGTTTTTTTATCCTGTTTTAACAATTTTTCTGGTTTTTCATACTTTGTTCCCAATAAACGGATACATCTTAAAATATTTGCAAAAAGATCATTAATCAAGGGTTCCATTGAAATCAGAACAAGGGAAATAAGAGTCTTCGAAACATTCTCCATCTTCCATTTTGAGCCTGACATTTTAACTCCTATGGTAACTCTAAAGAGTATTTTTACATTAACCTCTGTAATATAAAGCGTGAAGAAGATATATTATAGTCATTATGGTTAAGATTGAGACCTGGTCTTCTTGGCTTTAAAAGGTTTTAGATTAAAAAGTGTCCCATTCTTATTTGGAATAACTATATATCATATCCAGTTGAATACTTACACTTTGGAGGATTTTGGTAAAAAGCAGAAGGCTAAAGGATAGAAGGATAGAATTGGCACTTACAGGATAAAGTTTTTCATCACTAATTATCCGGATATTATATTACAAATAGTAAGTTCAATAAAAAGACTTTACAGGAGATATTATTTTGACAAAAAATATAATTTCCTACTTAAAAAATGGTAATAAAGCCATTCATTCTGATCATTCTGACTAGGTCCTCCTGACTATTAAAAAATCCCCTCGGGGCTGCGATAAGGGCTTTTTCATTTTCCAAAATTAGTAGTCAATTTTTGGATAAAAGTTATGTTTTCTCCTCCCTAATATCGCTCAATTATAATTTAATTGATTATGATTTTTCCGGGAAATAACTTGCTCTATTTTTGATCTTAAAAACTCAAGCTCATACTTTGTTTTATTGAGTCCAAACCAAAACTTCGGTAAACATTCATAATTATTGTGTACAAAAGTGAAAGATTTCGAGCTTATCGTAGTTCTCTTATCTTTGATTTATCTTCATTAAAAATTACATCTTTTACCCGATGTACTTGATTTTCTATTGATATTTTTTAAACCAATGAAATAGAAAAATACTATGAAACTCTCTATCTGCTGTTATGCCGATTTTAGAGCCTTTTAATAATCCTATAAATGGACGAATTACTGCTTTTTGTTTAGTTAAATTACTAGCTCCTTTATGACTTACAGCATTTTTCATATCGGTCGACCACAGTAGGGACGTTGCATGCAACGTCCCTACAAAGTTTTGGTTATGGCGATGTAGTTGATAAATTTAAAAAGCGCTGTAAAATATGCCAATATATAGGCAAAGCTCTTTTATTCCAAGGTACACTAATCATTAATATATTAGTATTTTGCCACTGATTCCTATCTATTATTAATAATAATTTTGAGAAAAACTTGAATAAATTTTGGAGTATAATCTTAAACTTTAGGGAACTAGAATAAAGGTAAGCTTAACTCCTTTAAATTCAAAAAAAATCTATGTGTTTTCGCTTACTTTCTAATTTTATTTGCAGGGGTAAATAACTACTTAATTTTGATATTTATATAGTTTTATAGCAATCCGCGCATAGGTTGCGGCAACTTAAAAAGTAGATAAAAAAGTTGAAACTTTTACCTGTTGCCTGTTGTCTGTTGCTTGTTGCCTAAAAAGCAGTAAGATTTTTGCCATAAATAAAATAGGATTGCTATATATACTGAGATTAAGTATAATAAAATTTGTAATGTTACTACTTGAGACAGACTCAATATGATGCTTAATCAGGACTTACGCAGTACCGCTATATATGGTGTATAAATTTATCTTTCTCAAGAGATTGCCACTATAATTAGTGCCGTTGCGTAAGTCCTGTTAATGTGGTCTTGATAAAAGTCTAACATATTCACTTTTATTGATTTTTATTTGTAATTACTAACCGTTTTTCATCATATTTTTAACTATTTCCAAAACTTTTGAAATGAATAAATAATCAACTCAGATGGTGGATAAGAGTGAATTTGCGATCGCTACCTCCCAACTTCAAAATCTCATTCCTTTTTTAATTGAATTATTATTCAATTTATTGTCTCAAATCATTACTATATCTACCATTAAGCTTACAAGTCAGCCCGTGAAGTTTTTCGCACACCAGTACCCTTCTGTTGAGTTTTTCCCTCGCTCCCCATGGCGAAAAATTGTCATTTCCCCATATCTTTCACCATTACGCGAGCACTGATATCAAAGTGTGGTAAAATAGTAAATACCAATCCTCCTCCCAGGAGCTAGGGGTGAGTCCCCTACTCAAGAAAATTTAGAAAAGTTTTCGAGAAATGGTATTATTTAACATTTTTTCCACTTTGAACCTTTACCTAGATTCATCTCTATTCAAAAGTCTTCACTTGATTCGGATGTTTGAATAACTCAAAAATGTGATGAATTAGGTTCTTGAATTGTACTTGATGTTCAATATTAGGAGTTGATAGGCCAACAAAAGTCCAATCTTCTGTAGAAAACTGCCACTGCTGCTCTGTAAGCATATAACCACAAGCATGAACAGTTTGGAGTTGGCAAGTGGGTAGCAATAGATCTTCAGAAAAATGTACCTGCATTAAAACACATTGACATGCGAGGGCTCCACCGTATTTTGGCAAATAGAAACTCAGATCAATGGAGTCAGGATCAAGTTGAGACTGAGTTTCTTCATCCGTAAGCCACGGACTTAAATCAACGGTGGAGCCAGAAAATTCTGATCGAAAAAGGAAAGCTAGATGAGCAATCTTACTGGCTAGTTCTGGGGTAATCGCTTGGCTAGTTGCATTCATAGAACTTTTTACAGGTTAAGCCTTAATCCAATTTTTTTCTTAATAGAAAGTATTTTCAATAAAGTAAGTGATAAAAATGCTTCATAGAGTCACATATATTTTCCAAAAAGGTGATTATACGGAAACATTTTAGACTAGAAAGCTTATGCAGCAAAGAATAATGGGAAAAAACATCCACTCTGGCCCAGCAATAACTTCTTATTCATAGATTAAATATTAAAAAAAAATTTTATTTGATTTAATCTTCTATTAAGATATTATATCAATAAGGAACAACTATGCAATTACCCTTAGGAGGTTTATGAGCCCATATATAGAAGAGCTGAAAGTAACAGCTCAGGCCATGGTGGCCAAAGGTAAAGGAATTTTGGCCATGGATGAGAGTAATGGAACTTGCAATAAGCGGTTTGATAAACTTGGTATTCCAACTACTGAAGAGTATCGACAGGCCTATCGGCAACTCATTTTAACAACCCCAGATTTATCTAATTACATTAGTGGACCCATTCTCTACGATGAAACCATCCGACAATCCACAAAAGAGGGGGTTCCCTTTCTAAAAGTCATTACCGATGCTGGAATGATACCCGGAATTAAAGTGGACACTGGGGCCAAGAATTTAGCAGGTCACCCTAATGAGAAAGTAACAGAAGGGTTAGATGCTCTGCGAGAGCGCATTGCCGAATATTATCAGATGGGGGCACGCTTCGCCAAGTGGCGAGCTGTGATTACAATCGGTGATGGGATTCCTAGTCGTGCTTGTATCGAAGCTAATGCTCATGGGCTTGCTCGCTATGCTGCTCTCTGCCAAGAAGGAGGACTTGTCCCGATTGTAGAACCTGAGGTGCTTATTGACGGTAATCACACCCTAGAGCACTGCTTTCAGGTGACAGATGAAACACTTCATACAGTTTTCAATCATCTCTACACTCAAGGGGTTGCCCTTGACCAGATGGTTTTGAAACCTAGTATGGTAATTCCGGGTAAGGACTGTCCGACTCAAGTCAGTGTTGAGGCTGTTGCTGAAGCAACAATTAACTGTCTCCTAAAAAATGTCCCTGTAACTGTGGCAGGGATTGCTTTCCTTTCGGGAGGTCAATCTATAGAGCAGTCGTCAGCTCACTTGAACGCAATGAATGCATTGTTTGGCAGTCGATGTCCTTGGCCAGTCACATTCTCTTATGCCCGTGCTATTCAACAACCTGCACTTGATTACTGGAGTGGTGACAGTGCTCGGGTAGCAGAGGCTCAACAGAAGCTTTTAGCTCGTGCTAAGTGCAACAGTGCTGCTAGCGTTGGTGAATACTTGGCTAGCATGGATGAAACACCTGTTCTCGTCTAATATTTTCACTCTTGTATCATAAATGTAAACACTTTTCTGTGTGGGGTATTTCTGGGGGCACTATTGTTCCCAGATACTTTTTTTATTACAGCTAATTTGCAGTTTAAACTTCTTACTTACAGAAGCAAAGTTAATTCGAGTTTGAAAATGCTTTTGTTGCTCACAAGAGAAAATCCAAAGCCATGCCCCGCTATCTGAATGTAAATTATAAAGAGCGAGAGAAATGCTATGCTTAAGCGTTGCCTAAACTAGGGAAGTGAGAAGGAGGAATCAAAGATAGAAATATCACTAATTGTGATGTTTTATATCAGTTCTATGCAGTAGACTAAATCCCAAACTTAAAAGGTTATATATGACAATCCCACACTATACCAATCTCGGCTCTGCAATTCGTGGGGTCTGCTATGCCTGGTGTGAAGAGCAAGGCTATACTGATCCGTTTTGTTCTAATGGGGAATGGTGGGCGTATCCCCCTAATGGTGTTATGCCAGTTAAAATCAAAACAGTGATGGGAACAAGTTGCCAGCGGCTAGTTAGACTTGGAAAATTAACTTTTTTTCTCCGTCCTGACGGTTCCTTGGCTACTGAACCTGAGTCAGGTCCCTATTTAAGTGCAAAATAGAGGGTCGTCCTATTCCTTGTAATCTTTATCAGTCCAGAAATCTCGATTACTTTGTTATGCCAAAATACTATTGAATAGGGTGGTAAATCACACCACTTACAACCATTCTTTAATTTATCTAGATACCATCTAGAATTTGTCTCTGGCTCCAGAATGTTGGACAAGTTTTCTTATTTTTTAGTATGGGATAGTTTAATAAAGACTTATTCTTTGTCTGTTAAACTGCTTGAGTATGGCATTTATCCAACTCTTGTTTATGATAATTGGCGATCGCTACTTAACTATTTACTTAAGTAAATACCTTTTCCTCAAAAGATACCAAATAGACATCTCCAAAAAATTTCAAGCACTTACTGTAACTATTTTTTAGGGAGCGATCGCTAAATTCTCCAGACAGTCATTTTTTACGCACTTTAGAGTATTAGAGATAATTCTTGTTAATTATTCACCATCTTTATCCAGTTTTTTCTTGTTTTCTTTTTCGTCAAAAGCCATGATTTATACTAATAAAAATGC
>JAKQYE010000357.1 GCA_023356605.1 Trichodesmium sp. MAG_R02
TTTTTTGAGTCAAAATAGTTAGGCGATTGCGTTCCGCAAAGCTCCGAATGACGCACATGACAAAGGGTGAAGTTCGGATCAATTGTCATGGGCTATATATAGTGTCTTTGCGTAAGTCCTGAATAATTACGAATAATTTCCAAATCGAGATGTATTGATAGACGTTTTACCTTAGTTGCTTCCAATTAAAACTTGTAGTAGAGCAAGAGCCCTAAGATAGATATTTCAAGGACTCAAATCCTACTACAAACCAAAAAAATTGAGCACTGATGCTCGGGATATGACATAATATCGCGTCCGGTTGAATACTTATATAGGACTTACCCACAGGGACCTCCTGACCATGAGAGCGAATGGCATTCGCCCCTACATATGGCATCCCTATCTGAAGCGTAGGCAAGTGAACTTCAACTATATCAAGTCACATTAATTAGCCATAATAATCAGCTACTTTTATTCATATTTAAATAACTTCTGCTATGAGCCTAGGAAATTTATTGATTAACAAATGTACATTTAATTTGCAAGTTATTAATACAAAAGACCTTATCAGCAAAAACTTTTTAAATATTTACCCATTAATTAAAATGTTTTAAAATAAAAATATTTCGATTTTTAATCAATTAAAATAAACTTTTCGCTAAACATTGTATATAAATTATTGTTTTTTGTCAATACTAAAATGAGCTTTATTTTAAATGAATAACTGTAAAGATTTATACTAAAACAGTAAAAAAAAATATGATACCTTACAGTTAAGGTTAAAAAGTGACAACCGTTAATGGCTTAAAATCGCCAATATTATTAGTAATAAAATTACTCGTTGAAAATAAGGAAATAACTATGAGTCCCACACCAGGAAAAGCATCAGTCTATCTTCAAACTCCTCACCATGTTGTCATCGTTGGAGGTGGATTTGCAGGATTAGAAGCTGCCAAGCAACTTGGGAAAGCACCTGTAAAAGTAACCTTGGTTGACAAAAGAAATTTCCATCTATTTCAGCCATTACTTTATCAGGTAGCTACAGGAAGTCTTTCCCCCGGAGATATTGCTTCTCCCCTTCGCGGTGTAGTTGCCGAACAGAAAAATACCCATGTTATTATGGGTGAAGTCGTGGATATCGATCCCGAACAGAAAAAACTTACCTTACATGATCAAGAATTAGATTATGACTCGTTAGTTATAGCTACTGGAGTGAGCCATAACTATTTTGGAAATGATTGGTCAGAAAAAGCTCCCGGACTAAAAACAGTAGAGGACGCATTAGAAATGCGTCGAAGAATATTCGCCTCTTTTGAAGCTGCAGAGAAAGAAACAGACTTAGAAAAACGTAAAGCACTCTTAACCTTTGCTATCGTCGGAGCAGGTCCAACAGGTGTGGAATTAGCAGGTGCTTTAGCAGAATTAGCCCATACTAAATTAAAAGAAGAATACCGTTCTATTAATACCACTGAAGCTAAAATTTATCTGATTCAAAGTGGAGACAGAGTTTTACCTTCCTTTAAACCTGCTTTATCAGACAGAGCAAGAATAGAACTAGAGAAGTTGGGCGTCACAGTCATGACCAAAACACGGGTGACTAATATTGAAAACAATGTAGTCACCGTTAGTTCTGGAGAAACAATAAAAGAGATTCCAGCTCACACAATATTGTGGGGAGCAGGAGTCAAAGCATCAACAGTATCTGAAATAATATCTAAGCGTACAGGTGCAGAATTAGACCGTGCAGGTCGTGTTTTTGTGAACAAAGACCTAACAATACCTGGTTATTCTGATATTTTTGTGATTGGAGACCTAGCCAACTTCTCCCATCAAGGAGACTCCCCAATACCTGGAGTTGCGCCAGCAGCAATGCAGGAAGGATTTTATGTAGCCAAGCTAATTAAAAAGCGCTTGAAAGGTCAAACCTTAAAACCATTCTACTATATTGACTATGGTAGTTTGGCCGTTATTGGTCGTCACCAAGCAGTTGTACAGTATAAAGCAATTCGTTTCTCTGGACCTCTAGCTTGGCTTGCCTGGTTATTTATTCATATCTACTATATGATTGAATTTGATAACCAACTAATTGTTATGATTCAGTGGGCATGGAGCTACTTTACAGGTCAAGGTGGTGCTCGTCTAATCACTGAAAAAGCAATGAAGACACCCAGTTATGAAGAATGTCAAGCTCGCTATACTCCATTAGTGACAACTAAATCATCTATTGAAGCTTAATTACAGCATTTTTCATTTATAGGGACGTTGCATGCAACCCCCCTACCTATCCCCCTCCAAGGAGGGGTAAGAGTTAGGGGTAGGTCCTCTACTATTTAAAAATATCTTTTCAGTAAACCCTAAATATTCAGTCTGGTATCATATGAACAGGCACTACATAAACGTGAGGGCAAATACCATTCGCCCCTACATAGGTTGGACCTAGGCTGATCCTAGGTAAGTCCTGATGAAAATACTTTTTAAATCTCTTCTTTCTTCCTCTCCCCATCTATTTTGACAGTGCTTTTCAAATTCATGAACTACATCGCCATAACCAAAACCTTGTAGGGATGTTGCATAACAAAAATACGTTTCATGTTGCATTCGCGTTACGTCCCTACCGTGGTCTACCGACATGAAAACTGCTGTAAATCCTAAATTGGTTTTATATATCAGCCGATAGTTCCTCAGGACTTACGCAGTACCGCTATATATGGTGTAAAAATTATTATTTTCAAGATATTGCTACTATAGATAGTGCCGTTGCGTAAGTCCTGTTCCTTTCGCAAAGTAGTCTCAACCCTTTCATATTCGGCCTTTACCTGAGATAAAATCACATCTGCCCCTTCAGTATTTCCGCCACGACCAATATCTTCTAACTTCTTGCAAAGCTCAGACAACTTTTTGGCACCCACAGAAGCACTACTAGACTTCATGCTGTGGGCAGATATTTGTAGCAATTTCGGCTGCTTTTCTTGAATAGTTTTAGTAACTCTACCTAAAAGCATTGATGTATCTTCCAAATAGCAATCAATTATCTCTACAAGTCTTTCAGAAGAGTTTCCTACCATTTCCTTCAACTCTTCCCAGAGTAACGCATCGATCGCTATTTCTGAGTCTACTACATCTGCTTGTTCCTGCTTTATTATTTCTTCTTTTAATAGAACACATTTACTTAAAGCCGTAATCAATGCTTCTGGACGAAATGGTTTAGTAATGTAGTCATCCATACCAGCCCTTAGACATTTTTCGCGATCGCCTTGCATAGCATTAGCAGTCATAGCAATAATGCGGGGACATTTCTCTTTTGTCCATTCAGCATGAATTTCGCGTGTAGCAGCCAAACCATCCATTTCCGGCATTTGTACATCCATCAGCACTACATCATAAGACTGACGATGTAAATTTGCCAAGACCTCTAAACCATTTGCTGCAACATCAACTCGATATCCTAAATTTTTCAGAATATTAATTGCCACTTTTTGGTTCACAACATTATCCTCAGCTAAGAGAATTGTCAGAGGCAATATTTCTGCTAGGTTGACATTTAATTCTGTTTTTAATTTTTGTGTACTATCAACTATATTTTCTCTAAAAAGTCCTACTAACACTTTCTTAAGTTGAGATTGCTTAATTGGTTTATTTAGATAGGTAGTAGCATTGATATTAGTCCTAGTCTTTGACAATTCTTGATCCAAAGAACTTAGAACAATTATGGGTAGAGAAAAGGAAAGTTTCCGAATTTCCATAGTTAAAACTATACCATCCATCCCAGGCATTTGTAAATCTAAAATAGCCACATCAAATTTCTCCCCTGACTGTAGTATATTAATCGCTTCTTGCCCACTACTTGCAGCTTTGGAAATCATCCCCAGGGATTCTGCTTGAAGTGCGAGCACTTGCCTATTTGTAGCATTGTCATCAACAATTAACAAATGTTTATTTTGTAATAATTTCTCATTTCCATCCCTCTGCTCAATACATAAATTACTAGTAGTGACAGGAGATACTATCGTAAAAAAGAAAGTAGAACCAACTCCTACTTCACTCTCTACCCATATTGTTCCTCCCATAATTTCAGTTAACCGCTTGCAGATAGCTAATCCCAATCCTGTGCCACCATAGTAACGAGTTGTAGAAGCATCAACTTGACTAAAAGGCTTAAATAGACGATTCATGTGATCAGATGAAATACCAATCCCAGTGTCTTTGACCGTGAATTTTATTGTGTATAAAATCGAATTGGGAGTATTTGTTTGAGTACATTCTGTTTGATTTGGAATAGGGCAATGCCGATTTTCAGAACAATTTAACTCCAGGTTTTGAGGTGAAGCACTAACTGATACAACTACTTCCCCAGTCTCTGTAAACTTAATCCCATTACTGAGAAGATTGACTAATATTTGACGTAAACGAGTCATATCTCCAATTATAATTTCAGGAGTTTGTGACTCTATTAAATAAGCTAACTCTAACTTTTTGTCTGCTGCTCTTGAAACTAATAAATCTAGAGACTCTTCTATACAAGTTCGGAGATTAAAGGGTTGTTCCTCTAAATCTAGTTTACCAGACTCGATTTTAGAGAAGTCAAGAATATCATTAATTAAGATCAACAAAGAATCCCCACTATTACGGATAATTTCTACAAAATCTTCCTGTTGTGGGTTAAGTGGTGTATCTAATAGTAAACCTGTCATCCCAATGACTGCATTCATGGGGGTGCGAATTTCGTGGCTCATTGTTGCGAGGAATTTACTCTTAGCCCTATTAGCAACTTCTGCTTCTTCTTTGGCAATTGTCAATTCATCTTCTACTTGTTTCTTCTCTGTAATATCTGTTATTGTGCCAACAAGGCGATAGGGTTGATTTTGTTTGTCACGAATACATTTACCTTTAGCAAATATCCATATATAATGCCCATCCCGATGTTTAATCCGATGAGTATTCTCATAAAGATCTGTTTTTTCTTCTAAATATGTTTCTATGGCTTGAATTGCTGCTTTTATATCGTCTGGATGTACATTATCTGACCAAGTAGACAATATATGAGGAAGTGGGTTATCTTCGTAGCCAATAATTCTCATCCATGTGGGTGAGTAATAAACTTCATTTGTTTGTATATTCCAATCCCAAATACCATCGTTTGTACCTGAGA
>JAKQYE010000358.1 GCA_023356605.1 Trichodesmium sp. MAG_R02
ACGCTCTCAATTATTTCTATTTTTCAGTGATTAAATTCACTGGAGACAGAGGAACATTGCCTGATTTAGTTAGCGTAATTATTACACTAACTATTTTTTCTTTTTGTCCAAAGTCCAATTTCACAATACGTTCCAGATAGCAGTAGTCAGGGATAAATTTGGCATTAAGAGAAAGGTTTTTGCCTGCTGTGGAACTTAAACCGGACCCGTAGAATTTTGATTAAAACCGTGGTAGAAAATTTTTCGGCTACATTGGGAGATACTCCCGAGGTCGGTTAATGTTGCTGTGCATTGTTAACAAATGTTAGCACTTATAGTACCCAATATCGGGAGGTTTGAGACCTCCTGAGTACGGTCAATGAAGATGACTTTATAATAGCGGCACTTACATAAACCTCTAAATAATACCCTATCTGTAAAAAGCAAATGCCAGAGATCCCCTACTAGATATGGCACTTAGCATGCAATTCCTAATATACTACTTTGAATGTTACAAGTTGACGTAGGGAATGTGGGATTTATAGTCATTTCAAATAAGAATGGAAAACTTTTTCTGCTAAACCTTAGTTATAGCGAGAAATACTTATCTCAATCTAAATTAATAATGACTATAAAAATCCATCATAACGCATTTTTAAATCAGGACTTACACAGAACCACTATATCTAGTAGGGTTTAACGGCCGTTAACCTCTAGAGATGGTGTGTACTTTCATATTTTGCGTAAGTCCTGTAGATGTGTCGGTCCACTAATGCGCATCTAATTTGTTTAGTGCGAGTTAGATTAAGGAAATCTTTATAATCAAGAATAATCAGTTTTGATCATTTTTATTTTTGTAGTAAAAAAATGCAGATTAAATGTAGGAAACTTGACAGGTAGTTTAGTCTTTTCACAGGATAGTTATTAATAGATAAATACTAAATAATTAACCCCCCATGGAAATTGATTTAGGGATTTTTTGCTATATTGGCTGGTGATTTTGTCTAGAAAAAAACGACTATTTCCCTTAATCGTTAGTCATACTGACTACAGAATATCAGAGTACAATTACTGAGATTACTTAATCATCAGAGTCTTGACTTTATCCTAAGTCTGTGATCTTTTTATGATCCCCTATAACTCACTGAATATTTAATCCTCTTGTCAGAAGTAGGTTTTAGTGTACATATCTATGTTTTTTTGTCAATGAGCAATTATCCACTTGATTTATTTTCAACTATTACTACGATAAAATCAACAAATGTAACAAAAAGATTAAAAAAAGTTATGAATAAAAAAATAATCTTTTAAGTATAAAGGTTATAATTCTTGATACTATCTAAGATAGAATAAAAAACGCACTCGAGAAAATGCGGTCGGCTTGACCGTTAATGCCTGTGAATGAGTAACCGGCGACGGCCTCAGTAGAAACAGGAATTAAACATCAATAAGTCATTTTTTGTGACTTGTTGTATGAGCTTTATTTATGAAGCAGTAAAGAGATTCTTAGGAAAATTAAGATATGAGTTACGCTAAAACACAAACTCAGTCTAAATCTGGGTACCAGGCTGGAGTAAAAGACTATAAACTGACTTATTATACCCCTGATTACATACCAAAGGATACAGACCTTTTAGCAGCCTTCCGTATGAGTCCTCAACCTGGAGTTCCTCCAGAAGAAGCTGGTGCTGCAGTAGCTGCTGAATCTTCCACTGGTACTTGGACAACAGTATGGACTGACTTATTAACTGACCTTGATCGCTACAAAGGTCGTTGTTATGATATTGAATCTGTTCCTGGTGAAGATAATCAATATATTTGCTATGTAGCTTATCCTCTAGATTTGTTTGAGGAAGGTTCTGTAACTAATATGTTAACCTCCATTGTCGGGAACGTATTTGGATTCAAAGCTCTACGGTCACTGCGTTTAGAAGACTTAAGGATTCCAGTTGCTTATCTGAAGACTTTCCAAGGCCCTCCTCACGGTATTACTGTTGAGCGTGATAAGTTAAACAAATATGGTCGTCCTTTATTAGGTTGTACTATTAAGCCTAAGTTAGGTTTATCCGCTAAGAACTACGGTAGAGCAGTTTATGAGTGTTTGCGTGGAGGTCTAGACTTCACCAAGGATGACGAAAATATTAACTCTCAACCTTTCATGCGTTGGCGCGATCGCTTCCTATTCGTTCAAGAAGCCATTGAAAAGGCCCAAGCAGAAACAGGTGAAATTAAAGGTCACTACCTCAACGTAACTGCCCCTACCTGTGAAGAAATGTTAGAGCGTGCAGATTTTGCTAAGGAAATTGGCACTCCAATCATTATGCACGACTACCTAACTGGTGGTTTTACAGCTAATACAACTTTAGCGAAATGGTGCCGTCGTAATGGTGTATTATTACACATCCACCGGGCAATGCACGCCGTTATTGACCGTCAGAAAGCCCACGGTATTCACTTCCGGGTTTTAGCTAAGTGCTTGAGAATGTCTGGTGGTGACCACCTCCACTCTGGTACTGTGGTAGGAAAGCTCGAAGGTGAAAAAGGCATCACAATGGGCTTTGTAGACTTAATGCGGGAAGACCATGTTGAGCAAGATCGCGAACGTGGTATTTACTTTACTCAAGATTGGGCTTCTATGCCTGGTGTAATGCCAGTAGCTTCTGGTGGTATTCACGTTTGGCACATGCCAGCTCTAGTAGAAATCTTCGGTGATGATTCCTGCTTACAATTCGGTGGTGGTACTTTGGGCCACCCTTGGGGTAATGCTCCTGGTGCAACAGCTAACCGTGTAGCTCTGGAAGCTTGTATCCAAGCTCGTAACGAAGGTCGCAACTTGTTCCGTGAAGGTGGCGATGTGATTCGTGAAGCTGCTAAGTGGTCTCCAGATTTGGCCGTTGCTTGTGAACTCTGGAAAGAAATTAAGTTCGAGTTCGAGGCTATGGATACCCTCTAAGTCTACGAAAAATGGAAGACTTTAGATTGAATAGGGCAACAGATAGATAGATAGGTCAAACTTGAGTCCTAATAAATTAATCAATCCTTAATCTAAAATCTAAAGTCTAACCATAGGTTCAGGCTAGGGTCATTTCAGTTATCAGTTATCAGTACCTCCTACTGAATTAGAAGGCAAGAAATACCGAAGTTTACTTTTTTCATCCTCTGAAAAGGGTAGATCTGAGGCCCTATTTTTTGGTCAAAAATGGATATAAAAAAAGTTGCAAAAGATACTGCAAAGGTACTGACGAGCTACCTAACTTACCAAGCTGTAAGGACTGTAACGAATCAGTTACGAGAGACGAACCCTCCCTTAGGGATTTGGTTAAGTAGTTTTTCCTCAACAGGCAAAATTCAAGATGGAGAAGCTTACCTACAAGAGCTACTTCAAGAAAATCAAGAATTAGCATTTAGAGTGATGACCGTTCGGCAGCATTTGGCAGAGGAAGTAGCTGATTATTTACCGGAAATGGTTCGTAGTAGCATTCAAAAAGCTAATATTGAACATCGTCGTGGGTATCTTGAGAAGATAACGCAACTGGAAATGGCTGACCCTAGTCTAGATCCTGAGCAAGGAACTGATGAGCTTTAAAGCACACTTTATAGTGAGAGATGCGTTTAGCTTGAGATTTGATACCTGTGGATGTCGTGCTCCGGAGAGTTCGCCAGAAGTAGGAAGTAAACATTAATATCTCACTTATCGTGATGTTTTATATCAGTTCGATGAAGCAGGTTGTACATTAATTAAACAGTAAAAAAACATGAGAACATTACCAAAAGAGCGTCGTTACGAGACCCTTTCCTTTTTACCTCCTCTGACTGATCTTCAAATTCGTAAACAACTGCAATACATTTTGGATCAAGGTTTTATTGCTGGTGTAGAGTTTAGTGAGTCTTCTGCTGCAGAAATGCACTACTGGACTTTGTGGAAGTTACCTCTATTCCAAGCCAGAACAATTGATGAAGTTTTAGTAGAAATTGATGCTTGCCGTAGTGAAAATCCTGACTGCTTCATTCGCGTGATGGGTTTTGATAATGTGAAGCAATGTCAAGTATTGAGCTTCATTGTACATAAGCCTAATCAGAGAAGATACTAATTTAGTGACATAGGAAACAGTGGGGTAGGCGATAGTCTGTCCTACTGTTTTTTTTATCGTGTCTGCTAAATTATCTACAATTTAGATATGTTCTGTGCTTATGACTGATTTACTCTATATCCTTACCTTAATTTTTTTAATGAAAATTCAATAGACATCTCCAAAATAAAAATTAAGGTATAATTGTCACGTGACTCAGATATTAGAATATATTAATAACCACCCAAAAGAAATAAAAAGAGTTATTGGGATTACCGATGAGCAATTTGAAAAATTAGTAGGAAATGCTCAAAAACTTGAATAAAAAAAAAGACAGGCGATCGCTAGTCAAGAAAAAAGACTAATTAAGGCAGGAGGAGGAAGAAAAAAAGCTTAAAAGTCGAGGAGGAAATCATCTTAACTTTATACTATTTACGTCCGTAGCCCACATTCCAAATACTAGGAATATATTTTGGTGTCAGTGAGTCTAGAGCAAATAATATTTTTCACCCTGTGGATAGATATATTACAAGAGTTACTGCCTTGTAGCTCGTTAGAACAATTTCAACAAAAAGAAGACGAATATTTATGGATACAATAAATTTTAACCGGACTTGAATTAATTGTAGATATTACAGAACAAAGCATATATAGGCTATCTGCTGATGATAAACAGAAAAAATATTACTCCGGAAAAAAGAAAAACCATACATTGAAAAACCAAATAATAACGACATAAAAAGGGACAGAAATAGTAGATGTGATTGTCGGAAAAAGAGGTCCAGAAAGGGATTCCTCCCTATTTGCTATGTTAATTCATCTGGGTTAATACCCATTTCCCGTAATTTTTTAGCCAAAATTTGGGAACGTTTTTGTTCTTCTTCTAAAGCTATTTCTTTCTGTTGTAACTGCTCCTTTATTTGTTCTAAACCTTGAAAAATCTCCCCATTAGAATGATAAAGTTGTAATTCTTCTCCAGACATATCAAAGCGAATACCTAACCTTGGACTTACCCAATTATCCATTAAATTTATCTTATCTAGTTTTTTT
>JAKQYE010000359.1 GCA_023356605.1 Trichodesmium sp. MAG_R02
TATTTGACTTGAATTACTATTGGTTTTTGAATAAAAATAGTTAGGCGATCGCACGTGACAAAGCGTGAAGTTCGTCGAAATTGTTATGCGCTATATATGGTGTCTTTGCGTAAGTCCTGTTCTATTTTCATTCCTAATCTTGTCATGCATTGTTAACAATTGTTCGCAAAATAGTATGGAAGCATCAGACTTTCATGAAAATTAGCGACTGATAACTGAAATAACCAGTTTACAGTACTCTGACATTTTTTCCGGCAAAGAACTTTCAAAGCCTTGAGGGGTAAGGGAAATACATTGCTCAGGCTAAAAAATTGCTCAAACCTAGATATACAAGTAAACAGGTTAATTAAAGATAAAACCTATACTGTATAATAGTTTGATACTATCCCATACATATTTTTTCGTTAAAGCACCCTTAAAAATATGTATAGGAATGTTGAGAAATTTGAGTTAGGTAAGTCAGACAAGTACCCACGAGAAAATAAACTACCATCATTGCTGCAGCGGATGTAGCAACCAAGATAGCTGCTAGCATTAGAGAAAACTCTCGATGATAGAATGACTCTTGCATCAAATGCAGAGACCAAGCAACTAAAGCAACATCGAGTATGAGAATTGTGGACAACATAAGTTACACTTTGTAACAATTATTATATATTAACAACATTTCTTAAAAGTGCATATAAATATTATTACTGAGAATGTCTCAAACAAAAGTTACGAGTAAACTTAACTTTGTCTTACAGAAACTTGATGGCCAGCTAGATAATCCTTAATTTCTCGTACATTTAGTTGACCATAATGTAGCAAAGAAGCAAGCAAGGCTGCTTCTGCTTTCCCCTCGGTTAAAGCCTGAAAAATATGGTGACAGTTACCTGCACCCCCTGAAGCAATTACTGGAATCTGAACACTTTCTGCTATGGTCCTAGTAAGTTCTAAGTCATAACCTGCTTGGGTTCCATCAGCGTCCATGCTCGTAACAAGAAGTTCTCCTGCCCCTCTTTTTTCTACTTCGATCGCCCAGGCGATCGCATCCTTACCAGTATTTTCTCGGCCACCTCGCACATAGACATCCCATCCTAAGCTATCTGAGCCTGAACGACGGCAAGCATCAACGGCTACTACAATACACTGATTTCCGAAACGATCACTAGCTTGATTAATCAAGCTAGGATTACGTACTGCGGCTGAATTTATACTAACCTTATCCGCACCTGCTCTTAATAAATTTTTAATATTTTCCAAGGATTGAATACCGCCTCCCACTGTCAGAGGAATAAAAACCTCCTCTGCAGTTCGATAAACCACATCTATGATTGTATCTCGGTCTTCGTTAGTGGCCGTAATATCTAGAAATACCAATTCATCAGCACCGGCATGATTGTATACTTTGGCTAGTTCAACAGGATCTCCAGCATCTTGAAGGTTCACAAAGTTAACACCTTTGACCACTCGACCTGCATTAACATCAAGACAAGGTAAAATTCTTTTGGCCAACATATAAATAAATTACTGAAAAATTGGGTTGAAAGCCTCACCCATAAGCGTGGGACTTTTTAGTTTATTTTTTTCCACAGGCTATACTATCATGCTTTTTGATTCAAAAGTAATTCTATGAAAGCAAGATTTAAGTACCGTATATATCCAACATTGGGACAAAAATACCGATTAGCAAGGCTCTGTAGGTTGTGTCCCTGTTGTCTGGAATAATAGTCTAGCTTGCTGTGAGGAAAAGTACAAACTAGTAAAGAAAAAACTGACTCATTCTGAACTACAATAATGGTCTATTACTCTCCGCGAAGGGGCTAAGGCTCGGTACGAAATCCAGTGCCTAATGACCGTGGAGAATGTCAATTGAGATAGCAGAGTATATCATTGCCGATTTTTAGAGTAGAGACTAATAAATAAAATTAGGTCTCATTAGTCTTTGCAAGATATTGTTAGAGGAGCAAAAATAGATGTAGGGAATTTCATCTCAATCAGATGCTGATAAGGAAGATTCCCTCACTCGATAGGTTGGTCAGCTTAAATATTGCTTCTCCCTATCTTCATCTATACCCAATATTCTCATCTATACAGTTATGCTGCTCTATCAAACAGATTTTATAAAATGCTTCGGTAGTACCAAGATTTTAACTTTTGACTTTTAAATTTGAACTTTTGACTTATAGCATAAAACTTAAATTCCCCACGTCAAAATCGTAGTATATTAAACTAGCTGTTTAAGGTTTTATCTAATAATAATTATGAAGTTTATAAGTCAAAATACATATTGATTGTATGGACTATTAATATTAATTTTCAATAGTAGAGAATGAATTCTAGATTCTACTTCACAGAATATATTGTAGTATACTTGAAGTGCAGAATATGGGATAAGACTATGCTCAAGCACTAATTTCAGATAAACTGTGGATTAATTAATACCACCAGGAGAACATCGTCAAGAAAAATGAAAATAGGTCAAAAAGTCAAAGTATGTCGGATTAGACAACCGATACCTGAAAAAATGATTAACCGAATTAAGGAGAACCCTATTGGTACAATCAAAGAGTTCAAAATGGTAGATGGTAGTGGAGTCGGTTTCTGGGTCCAATTTGAGGAAAAAGAGGAAAAAATGGAAACTTGGTTTTTTGAAGATGAAATAGAACCAGCTTCCTAACTAATACTAAAAGTAAAGCATTAGGCATGAGGGTCAATAAAAAAGTATTACTTTTGGTTATACTTAATTTGTGACTTACTCCAGCCTAATGCTCAGTCTCTAATTATTTTTTGTATAAATAATTTTGTATAAGTACTGATATGTCAAATTGGAATTTAATTGATTACAATTGAGGATAAGAACCGTCTGGTTTTGGAGAAGAAATGGGTAATCATAATCTTATCCTTATAACTGTTGTAGCTGTCAGATACATCAAGCCCACTAACTCCTGGTAAAAGTCCGGACAACCTTTCATAGCAATGTGACGGCAGAACCATCAACATTGGCGGTATCTCACAATGCTTTGAGGAAGATCCCCAAAGCGCCATTCCAATCTCTCGGCATTGAGTGACCGCAGTGCGGATATTTAAAATGCTTTAATCCTCCTAAGTTTTGATGAACATAGTCGCACTTTGTACAGGTTTTGGAAGTATATTCCTCGGTTACATCTATTACGGTTGCGACTCGTTTTAAGCCATGGAACTTAAGAGTTTGTTTGAAAGATTACGTACCAAATGAAGGTATTTTGCGAACTGTTTTTGAGTTTAATTTACGTTTCTTTTTTCCTTATTTGGCAAACATTTGGGATGACTCAAAAGTAAAAATAAAGATAAGGCTCTTGCCAGTTTCTCAAGCATTTTGCTACTTTTTTATGAACTTCATCTATGAGGTATTTGCATCTATATTATTAAATCATGTATTGGCATGAAAAGACTGTTATACCTACTTTATAGCGTTTTTGTAGTCAACAAGTCCCACAGAGTCTGAAAATACTAATTGCCCTACCGACAGTTGCCAAGCTGTAAACCAGCTATATGCAATTTTATTTAATTCATTTAATTTCAAAGCAAATATTTGTTATTTGTTCTTACTCCCTCAAAACGAAGTATTCCGATGGTAGTTTTGATACTTAATTCTAGTACCGGCCCATAGCAGTTTTTCTCTAAGAGTATGGAAATATGAAAAATTAGTCTGTAGAATGATAAATCTAGCCTGACAGTCTGCCATACGCACATCCACCCTTTGCCCTGGCCAAATAGGAGTACATAGAACTCCATCTCCCCAAAGTTTAGTAGTTAGATCCTGCTCCTGTAAAGGCCAAATACTAACTACACAACCAGGAGGAAGTACAATAGGACGACTAGAAAGACTTAAAGGGCAAATTGGTGTTACAGAAATGGAAGCCATACCAGCGTGCATAATTGGCCCATTAGCAGAAGCGCTATAGCAAGTAGAACCTGTGGGACTAGCAACAATTAATCCATCCCCTTGATATTGGTCTACTACCTCACCATCAATTTCTAGTTCCAAAATAGAAGTAGGCATTCTGTCAGCAGAAGCGGGTTTAACGCAAAATTCATTTAAGGCTAAAAGGCGATCGCCTGCTGGTTTAAGGTTAAAGCGATCGCCATCAAAGACGGCCGACTGCAACATCATTCGTAGTTGTATAGCATAGCGGTCTTCAAACAACCTATCCCATACTTTCTCTGTATCCTTAAAATTTTCAAAATTATCCGTTAAAAAGCCTAAATGTCCTCCCACATTAATTGCTAATATAGGAACACCTTCCGCTGCTAAATTTCTAGCTGCAGCTAATACAGTACCATCTCCCCCTAAAACTACTGCCAAGTCTATTTTATGAGTACTGGAGGCCAGAAAAACTGGATAAGGATTATCTTGTGGCCCACTTGGACCAATTAATACTTGACACCCTCTATGTTCCAACTGTCTAGCAGATTGTTCTGCATAATGACGGCTTATATCATCTCTGGCCTTATGAGCAATAACTACTCGTTTAATTTCCATAGTTAATATTTCAGATTCTAGATATAAATTAGGATAATTCCTATATTAAGTTGTCATTATATAGTGATTGATATGCTTCCGACGTATTTATTATGAGGTAGCACAAGATTTCTTAACATTACTTATAGGGGGACTTGACAGTTGAATAAAAATTAACCACACTTGTTTAGAGTTGGTAACAAATTATTAATTTTCTATCCTTATTGCTCTAAAAATCAGAAAACGTGCTGTTAGCGAAAAAACAAATATAAATGTGTAAAAGAAGCAGCGTCCATTCTTGGAGTTGCACTCTCAAGTCTCAGACGGTGGCAAAAATAAGGCAAAATTCACGCCATCAAAACCCCGTCAGGGCAGAGACGGTACTCAATCAAGGAAATCGAACCAGCAGCAGGTTAGCCCAGGACAATTATAGTTATTTAAAATAAAAATGAAACACTTTTTCTGCTGAAACTTATTCATAGAAATAAATATTTATCTCAATCTAAATCAAAATAACTATACCACTGTTTGTTATGGGCGAGTCTCAAGCCATTCCCAACGAGACGATATTGAGGGACAAATAGGTTTACAATCAGTGTGTTGAGTTTTTTAA
>JAKQYE010000036.1:0-6563 GCA_023356605.1 Trichodesmium sp. MAG_R02
GGATAATTTATGGTTAGCCATCTAGCCTAAATACGTTTAAGTCCTCTACGAGAATATGTTGATAAGTTTTAGCTAATAATGTAGTGGTTTTTTGCAGAAAATCCTCTCGAACATTTGCTATTCAGTTTTCCAGAAGAGTCCCATCGATGTAATGTTTTGACACTGACTCCGGCTAAATCAGCAAATTCATTCGGTCTATAGTGCATCCTAGAAATTATTTACGGGTATGTCTAGTATTGTACAGGTTTTTGTCTTCTAGAAAAAGCTCAATGGCAACAAGAAAACTCTTCGACGTCTTTAAGTACTTACATCCCTTAGATTATAGGATAAACAGAAGTTTAATTACAAGGTCCGGCAATTAGGCAACTTAAGTATTATCGCGGTTACATAGTGGGGGATTCAATACTACAAAGTACTCTACTTATCCAATTATACTACAATCTATAAAGCTTGATAAATATAACTGTACCAGCATATATAAACTTATACCAATAAATATAAGCAGATTACTAATAGTTAAATAGCCCTAAATTAAGTAATACTTTCAAGGCTACATTAACTAACATAACCAACCCTAAGACACAAGTCATAAACTTTGAAGCTATGTGGTTTTACCAATTAAGTTTATAGCTGTTGCAGAAGTTTTCTTGCCATCCTCAGTAAGACTCATAGTTTGCCCTAGAAATGCCAAAGTACCAATCTGACCCGCACTGTTGCAACTCAGACATTTATTATTAACATCTCTTAACTTACAACCACTTATCCAAATATAAACTTTAGTTATTGGCCAGAAGTAGTTTTTCCTGAGCAAACAAGTCACTCACCTTTTCAATTATACTTTACCTTATTAGCTTTTTTTTCGGTTTTAAGGCTAAATAATTACATATAAATGTTGGATATATACGGTACTTAAATCTGGCTTTCATAGAATGACTTTTGAACTAAGAAGCATGAGAACATAAGCTGTGGAAAAAAATAAACTAAAAACCACCCCGCTTATGGGCGAGGCTTTAAACGAAATTTTTCGGTAACTTTAACAAGGTTAATCAGAGGTCTTTATTAACTATTACCCCTCAAGTGAATCAGACCACACCGAATTTATTTTTATAGATCCTGAGAATTTTCTACAGTAGCCACTTGCTTTGCCTCAACTTCTACAACAGTTTCACTAGCTTGAGTTATTTCTGAGTCTACTTCAGCTTCCAGGTTTTCTATAGTTTCAGGTGTTTGTGATCTTGTGTGTAAAGTTCCTTCAGGGACTAATTCCACAGTACCATTTTCTTCTAACCATTTGATGGTTTTCTCTTTCAACAGATCTTCGGTAACTACTTCCCTTAACCTATCTGGATCAACATCTTTTCCTTTGAGTTGCTCTATTACCTTAGCTGACTCCTCTGCTATTTCTTCTTCGTCCACGGTAATAGACTCTCTTTGGGCCACTGTGGCTATAGCCAAATCTCTTTTCAATCGTTTGATTGCTTCAGGTCGCGAGCTATTTTGCATTTCGGGCAATTTATCACTACTGAATAATTCTTTAACATCTATTCCATACTGACTCAAATCCATCGCACTTTGGGCTAAAATTTGCTGAACTTCATTTTTAATTAAAGTTTCCGGAATTTCAACTTCTAGATGAGTCACCAGCTCATCTACAATAGCTTTTTCCTTATTTTGTTTTGTCTCTTCCTCTTTTTCTTTAGTAAATTTTTTCTCCAAAAACTCCCGTAATTTAGCTATTGTTTCAAACTCACTAATCTCTTGAGCTAAATCATCATCTAATTCTGGTAATTCCCTTTCTTTGAGTTCTTTAAGAGTCACAGTAAATACCGCTGGCTTACCTGCTAAACTCTTCTCACCATAATCTGAAGGAAACTGTGTAGAAATTTCCTTTGTTTCTTCTAGCTTCATTCCTACTATTCCTTCAATAAAACCAGGAATAAATTTTCCTCCTTTTAAATCTATTTGGAAATCTTGAGCCTTACCTCCAGGGACTTCTTTTGCTTCTTCTCCTTCTGTCTCTGATGGAATTATACCTACAAAATCTACTATGGCCACATCTCCTGACTCAGCAGCTCTTCCTTCTACAGGAATTAATGTTCCCATCACAGAACGACGTTCTTCAAGAAACTCATCCACAAGGGCCGGGCTATACTCAGCTTCTTCGGCCTGAACCACTAATCCCTTATAATTGTCAACCTTTACCTCTGGCTCTACATCTATCTTGGCTGAGAAAGCCATTTCTTTTCCTGGCTCAAAATCTTTTACTAACTCTTCAAATTTTGTTTTCAGTTCAAATTGGCCTATTGCTTTGATTTTTTCTTGTTCCCTTGCTTTTTCTAAGCAATCATTGATTAAATTATCTAAGGCCATTGCTTTAATATAATCCTTTCCCAGCCTTTGGACCAAAATGTTTCTAGGTACTTTACCTTTTCTGAACCCAGGAATATTGGCAGAACGGGTATATTTTTTAATTACCTGCTCATAAGCATCCTTGGACATTTCTGGTGTAATCTCGATTTCTAGACCTATCTGGCTAGCTGGTAGTCTTTCCTGGGTAACTTTCATCGGCGTTCTAATATAGGTTATGATTCTATTAAGCTATATAAATATCTCTTGCTGAGGTCACTCTGGGAAGTTTTACTGTTTCCCTGTTTGAACGAGCAATTTCTTACCCCATGCTATTACATTATTCCTCTAAATTGGTCACTTATGCTCTAATCTTAGGACTTTTTTAACTTGACTATTGTTTAGTGGAGTAGACTAACGAATTATATGTTAAGTCTGAATAAATATAATAAACTTTTTATTTAAATGCCACCTAACACAGACATTGAGCATCAAAGTATTTTAAGCACATTTTGACTATAGTCAGCTCTGATGACTTTTTGTCCATAGTTTAATTAGCTTGTATCCAACTGACTTTTATCATATAATTTAAACTGAATATTACTCTCCAAAAAAGATTCCCAAACTTATGTTAAGCCAACTCTTTAGATGTGTTAAAGATGTAATTGGCATTTTTTATGAGATTAGTCGAGAGACATACAGGGGCTTGACCTTGTTATCAGGTACAGCTATGGGGGCAATATAACCACACTGCGTAATTTCTAGCATTTACTCTGTGCATCAATTGCGAGAAATATACTGTATCATACCCATAACAATAGAATAAGATATAATGAGAAATCCAGTTGAATTTATTTTATGATGATAGCTTGACATTGAACCATGACTAAATCTAATATAGAAGTTGTATTTTATTTATTAGTACACAGACTCTTACCGCTTTTGGTGAGTAGAGAATAGATAATGGGAAGGAGTTTCATAGTTTATTTCCACTTTTTGAATTGTCACAACCTCATCATCGGATTACTATATTATAATGAGCTTAACTTGCTCCTTAATTAGGGTGAAAAATTGTGAGAACCGATTTCATATAAGATTTTTAGCCATTGATGAGAGAATTCCTAAAATTAACTCGATCTAAGGTAGTATAGTTTCCTTTGTTTCAATATTAATTATTTCTGAATCATAGAATCCTCAAAAATTGACCTTATGTGCTAAGATGAGATAGGTTAATTTTTTTTTAGGTATAAAGCAAAAAATAATTAAATAGTAATATAGATAATTTTGCTCGTATTTGAACTAGATTAAAATAGTACATTTATGTAATTAATAACGAAGTGCAAAAAGCAAATTTGTTTTCAAAAAAATTGATATTGTAATCAGGAAGAAAAAATAATTACCACAGAAGAATCTAACAATTATGTACCTGATTTATAGTTTATAAAGTACATATTTTTTAAACAAAATGAAAACCAACATAAAAATTATTGAGAAAAATTGATAGTCATAAAAATTTAATTTAAGTTGCGTCAAAAAACAGGTTTCTTTTAGCTAACACCTAAGAATATTAGCCCCACTTTCTACTACTAGTAGTTCAGCAACTATGGCTTGGTTTAATATTTCATTTTGAAACGTTGTAAGCACCTGAAAAAAATTGTTTACCTACGCGAGTTTGAATACTACTACATAAAAATAAAATTGTTGAAAATTGAAACCAAAGGAGTAGAATAATATGTCAGATTCATACAGAGTAGCAATATTAGGAGCGACTGGTGCGGTAGGCACAGAATTGCTAGAATTGCTGGAAACACGGAACTTTCCAGTAGCAGAATTAAGACTACTAGCATCCCCTAGTTCAGTAGGTAAGACCTTAAAATTTAAGGAACAAAGCTTACAAGTAGAAGCTGTAACAAATGATTCATTTAAAAAAGTAGATTTAGTGCTAGCATCAGCAGGAGGGTCCACATCGAAAGTATGGGCAAAAAAAGCAGTAGAGGCTGGAGCTGTAGTTATTGACAATTCTAGTGCTTTCCGTATGGATCCCCAAGTACCTCTTGTAGTGCCAGAAGTTAACCCAGAAGCAGCTGCTTTACATAAAGGTATAATTGCTAACCCTAACTGCACAACAATATTAATGAGTGTGGCAGTGTGGCCATTACACCAAATTCAGCCAGTCCAAAGATTAGTAGTGGCCACTTATCAATCAGCAAGTGGGGCTGGGTCGAGGGCAATGGCAGAAATGAAAATCCAGGCCAAAGAGATCTTAGATGGAAAAGCTCCAACTACAGATATTTTTCCTTACCCATTAGCATTTAATTTATTCCCACATAATTCTCAACTCAATGAGCAGGGGTATTGTCAAGAAGAAATGAAAATGGTCAATGAAACAAGAAAAATATTTGGCTATAAGGAACTGAGGATTACAGCAACTTGTATCCGAGTACCGGTATTAAGGGCTCATTCAGAAGCAGTGAATTTAGAATTTGCTAAACCATTTAACGTAGTTAAAGCACGGGAAGTATTAAGCCAAGCAGCAGGAGTAAAACTGGTAGAAAATTGGGAACATAATTATTTTCCTATGCCAATGGAAGCAAGTGGTAAGGATGATGTATATGTAGGGAGAATTCGTCAAGATATTTCTCATCCTTATGGATTAGAATTATGGTTAAGTGGAGACCAGATTAGAAAAGGAGCTGCCTTAAATGCAGTACAAATAGCTGAATTATTGGTAGCAAAAAATTGGTTGAGGATGCCAGTAGGGGCATTCTAAATCACTGTACTAAAAAAATAAGAGAAAAAGAGGTCATGATTGAATAACAGTCATTTAAATAGGTTGAATTAAGTATATTGAACAAAGTTATAACTTAAGGAAAATGAACCAGAAATTATTTATAATGGAGGTTCTGGTTAAAACTTAAATTCCCAACTTTTAATAAAACTCAAGTTATAATCTACTGAGAGTCTACGAAAAGAATATAGTTAGACAAAAAGAGAGATTTTAGGCAGTATAGACTGTAAAATGATATGAATCTAAAAAAAATTAGGTCAAAAAATCAATATGGTTCAGTAGTATATTTTTTTGCAGCTCTGTAACCAGAGAAGCTTATCTCATGCTTCTATACCATAACAGTTTTGGTTTTATCTAAGTCATATTAGTCTATAAATAAATGACCCCAAAAACTAAGAGGGCCTAGCAAGTAAAGCAAAATAATACTAAGAAGCCGAGAAGGAGTCGAAATAGTGTGGTAAACTTTGGAAGTGTTATGACTGCAATGGTTACACCGTTTAACCAAGACGGTAGCGTTAACTATGAAGAAACGGAAAAGTTGTCAATATGGTTGACGGAAAATGGAACAGACTCATTAGTGGTATGTGGAACGACAGGTGAGTCTCCTAGCTTGACGTGGGAAGAAGAATATCAGCTATTTCAAGTAGTTCAAAAAGCAGTGGCAGGAAAAGCTAAAGTCATAGCAGGTACTGGGTCAAACTCAACAACAGAGGCAATCATAGCAACTCAAAAAGCAGCAAAATTGGGCTTAGACGGTTCATTACAGGTGGTCCCATATTACAATAAACCACCACAGTCAGGACTTTACCGGCATTTTCAATCTATCGCTAAGGCCACGCCAGAATTACCAATCATGATATATAATATACCAGGTCGTACAAGTCAAAATCTGGAGCCAGAAACTGTAGCAAGACTAGCGGAAATTCCGAACATTGTTGCTATTAAAGAAGCAAGTGGCAACTTAGATCAAGCGAGTGAGATTAGACAGTTGACTGCACCAGAGTTTAAGATTTATTCTGGAGATGATTCTCTAACTCTACCATTAATGGCTATTGGTGGTAGCGGGGTTGTCAGTGTAGCTAGTCACCTAGTAGGAAAGCAACTGCAAGAAATGATAGTAGCATTTGAAAGAGGTGAAGTACAGTATGCCACAAAAATTCATCTACAACTATTCAACTTATCTAGAGCTCTATTTGCCATAACTAACCCCATTCCTGTAAAAGCAGCTTTAAATCTGTTAGGGTGGAAAGTAGGTGCTACTCGTCCCCCATTATGCGAGCTACCAACAGAGGTCACTGAAAAATTATCAGAGGAAATGGGTAAATTAGGTTTATTATGAGCTAATTTCATCAACAATAAATTTTTCTCCACAACTAAACAATTAAAAATTCTGACCTATGACTTCCTTAGCAACTTGAGTAATCATTAG
>JAKQYE010000036.1:6663-35568 GCA_023356605.1 Trichodesmium sp. MAG_R02
AGAGGAAATGGGTAAATTAGGTTTATTATGAGCTAATTTCATCAACAATAAATTTTTCTCCACAACTAAACAATTAAAAATTCTGACCTATGACTTCCTTAGCAACTTGAGTAATCATTAGACCTCTGCAAAAATGCTAATTTTAGAACAGCAGGGCAAGGGTTTGAGAACCTTTTCTGGAGATGTCTATTAGTTAATGCTTATTAGGATATCTAAAATATTATATACAAGAGGTTGGTTTTTCTAAATTTTAATGGGTATAAAATATCATTAATAATTGCTCACAGTAATGCAAAGAAATGCAAAGTAAACAACAGTAAAAATAGGATAATTATGATTAGAAAAAAATCACCATCCACCTTAAAAATTATTCCCCTTGGTGGACTCCATGAAATAGGCAAAAATACCTGTATCTTCGAGTACGATGACGAAATCATTATACTTGATGGCGGATTAGGTTTTCCCACAGATGGAATGCACGGTGTAAATATAGTTTTACCAGATGTAACCTATCTGCGTGAAAATCGTGATAAAATTAAGGGTATGATTGTCACTCACGGTCACGAAGATCATATTGGTGGTATACCTTTCCATTTAAAAAACATAGAAATTCCTGTTATCTATGGACCTAAATTAGCAATGGCTCTACTCTACCATAAATTAGAGGAAGCAGGTGTCCAAAATCGTACAGAATTGAAGACTGTTTGCCCCCGTGACGTTGTTAGATTGGGTAGACATTTCATTATAGAATATATTCGTAACACTCACTCAATGGCAGATAGCTTTACTGTAGCAATAACAACACCAGTAGGAGTAGTTATCCATACAGGTGACTTCAAAATTGACCATACTCCTGTAGATGGAGAAAAATTTGATCTGCAAAAACTTGCTGAATATGGAGAAAAGGGAGTTCACTGTCTAATCAGTGACTCCACGAACTCAGAAGTACCTGGTTTCACTCCTTCAGAAAGATCAGTTTATCCAAACCTAGACCGAGTATTCTCTGAAGCACCAGGACGTGTGATGGTGACAACTTTTGCCTCTAGTGTACATAGACTACAAATAGTTTTGGAACTAGCCAAAAAACATGGTAAGTTAGTGGCAGTAGTAGGGCGATCTATGCTGAATGTGATTGCTCATGCTCGTAATCTGGGTTACATTAAATGTGAAGATAGTTTATTTGTACCTTTGCATACTGTCCGAAGTGTGCCTGATGAAAAATTATTGATTTTGACTACAGGCTCTCAAGGGGAACCAATGTCAGCACTCACTCGTATTGCTAAGGGTGAACATAGACAGATAAAAATTCGCCAAGGAGATACAGTTGTATTCTCTGCAAACCCTATTCCTGGCAATACGATCGCTGTTGTCAATACTATAGATAAACTAATGATACTGGGAGCAAATGTTATTTATGGAAGAGACAAAGGTATTCATGTTTCTGGTCACGGTTGTCAGGAAGACCAAAAACTAATGTTGGCGCTTACTCGTCCGAAATTTTTTATACCATTTCATGGAGAGCATAGGATGTTAGTAAAGCACAGCCAAACTGCTCAAGGTATGGGAGTTCCTCCAGAAAATATGGTTGTAATTAAAAATGGAGATGTGGTGGAATTGACTGAAGATTCTATTTATGTTGCAGATAAAGTATCTTCTGGTATTGAGTTGTTAGACTCTTCTCGTTCTGGTATGGTTGAAGACAAAATTCTTAAAGAACGACAACAACTAGCAGAGGATGGTGTTGTTACTGTAGCGTTGGCAGTTGGTTTAGATGGTAAGTTGATTGGTAAACCTCAGTTACATTTGCGTGGTGTGGTGAGCGCTATGGAAAAATTAGAATTGCAAGAACTGGTCATTAAGGTATTAGAGAAAGATTTGAGTCATTACTGGCCTGAGTATGCTAACTCGAATGCTCATAACAATACTCGAGTTGATTGGTCTGGGTTGCAAAATGAGATTGAATGTGGTGTTCAACGAATGTTAAGACGAGAATTTCAAGGTCAACCTTTGTTGGTCTTCTTGATGCAAATTCCAGATGCAGAAGATGAAAAAGAGATTACAGTGAAACCTGTGGGAAGACGGCGACGGAGATCTACTGCTAAGGTTGCATCTTGATAGGCAATGATTTATAACTGCCAAGATCAACGAAAAGAATTGACAGAATAGTGATACGGCTAACACTATGCTCCGCGATCGCCAATAATAGTTGCTAGAGAGGGAATATTCCCTCTCTGATAAATGCGTAAGTGAGCAAGTGTGGCAGCTATATCATCATCTCTGGGAACAAAAATATTTCTGAGTAATATTAATATTACTAAAAACAAAGGATTTGGACGTTTTAATTTAGTTGCATATTGGAAACGAAAATATAAATAAAAGATGGAAAAAGAGCCTTAGTACTTGTTGACAAATATTGAAATTTTAGATTAAGTTCTAAAAATTTATCGGTCGAGAATGGGTGTTGAAGCGATGTTTAAAGACTGCAAAACAGGTGAATATAATCTAGAAGGAAGTAAAGCCAATGTACAAGATTTGACTAACAAGACTTACGCAAAGACAGTAATTGTAGTGTAAATATAGGGAAAAATAATCAAAAATACACTATATATAGAAGCAATACGTAAGTCCTGACTAATTTAATTTTATTGACAGCTATCGCTCTACCTTATCTTTAATAAGGATCTGTAAGAATTACTCCCTTCTTAACACTAACCTTATAATAATCATTATTTGATGCTCTATTACTCAAATCAAAAGTTTCATCACTTTTCTTTTTCCAAATTTTAAAATTCCTAAAAGTTAGTGGCTTCTGAGGTTCACATTTCTTAGGTAGATGGTCTCCCAAGACAAAATAAACAAAGTTATCTCCTACTACTGTGGCTAAACCATTTTGATCCACAATTAAGGAAGTACCTTCATCAATACCAATACCTAAAGCATCAGAAGATCTTCCATCTCTTAGTAAACGAGCAACAAATGTCATCAACCGACCCATGCGATCGCGCTCATAAAAATGGGTATCTATAACAGTACTCTGCAAATTATTCCAGTGGAAAAAATTTTGCCTAAGACTAATATCTTGGTATGGATCTTCTAATGAAGTTTCACTGGTAACTGTTTTAGAACAAGCATCAAAGACAAAATCACTTTGAATCATTGCTCCAGCACTAGTCCCAGCAACTGCTCCACCTCTAGCAATGACAGATTTAACAGCTCGATCAACTCCCGTGTTTAGATAGTTCCGCAAATATTGACACTGGTCGCCACCAGCAAAGAAAATAACTTCAGCATCCTCAATATTTTTTACAACATTTTCTTTTGAAGCCTCCTCTCGATCTGAAATAATCAGAGTTTTCACTGAACTTACCCCATCCATCTCGAGAATTGGTTCATTATAGCCATTGCCACCAGAGTTACGAATTACAATCACATCTACTTTTTTCTCGTAAGAACGGGGTCCTCGAACTTTATTAATCATCCACTGAATTGCTTCGTCTACATCAGGGCCACCACCACCTAGGTCGTAAACTGGCCCTGTTTGTTGTGGACTAAGATAAGCAGAATTGTTCTCTGGATAACCGTAGCTTTTTACCTGGGGAGGAAAAATTAACACTATAGCAACTACTAATAATAAAACTACTGTTGCTTTTAGTGGTTTGTTGAATAAAGAAATTAAAAACGAATTTGAAAAGAAAAGAAACCTCATCGATAAATTTCTAGATATAGTCATTTCAAAAATGAACATAAATAGCATAATTTATGAACTGTAAGTTGTAAATGGTCAATTCCTGAACAAGTATCTTTAATATTTTGACCTTTGGCGTTGGCGACAGCTATATCGCTTAATTTACGAAAAATATAGGCCATACAGCAGCTACAATACTACTTCAGGATTTATTTGTAGTATCCCACAATCCGCACTTCAAGTATACTAAAAGGGTATTTTTAACGAATAAGGTGGATCACAGCCTCTATTATTACTAATAACTATCAATAGTTTCTATAGTATGTATTTTACTTACAAAGCTTGGAGTTATTGTCAGAAAAGGCTTTCAATAGTATGCCTGATATACTACATTTTGACGTGCGGAATGTAAGTTTAAAATAACTATAAAAAGCAAGAAGGACATAACCTGTGGAAAAAATAAACTAAAAAGTCGCCCGCTTATGGGGGAGGCTTTAAACCCAATTTTCGGTAAGAAGTTAGTATATTTGCTTTAATTTAGTCGTGTACTATAGAAATCCTATTTTCTCCACGTCAAAAATCTTGCCACTTTTTGATAATAGGTTTGGAGGTAGGGCTTAATGAATAAAACTTTCGGAGTTTATTTCGAGTTTTTGAATTGTTAGAACCTATTTAGGGTTGCTATATTGTTATGGTATAAAGAAATATAAAGTAGTTTTTTTACTAAAAGTCAGACAATAATGCAAATAGTTAATTCTCAAATATCTATAGAAAAAACTAATCACTCTCGGATTAAAGAACAGGATATCAATAATAGCCCTTTTGGTAAAGTATTTAGTGATCATATGTTGGTTGCTACCTATGCAAATGATAGTTGGCAAGAGGTAAAGATTATTCCCTATGGAAATATTCCTATTTGTCCTTCTCTCTCTGTACTCCATTATGGTCAGGCCGTTTTTGAAGGTTTAAAAGCTTATAAAAGTCCTATGGGAAAACCTTTATTATTTCGCCTAGAAGCTAATTATAAAAGAATAAATGAATCAGCTTTTCGATTATGTATGCCATCCATTCCTGAAGAAATTTTTATAGATGGTTTAAAGGAATTAATTAGACTAGATGTTGATTGGATTCCTAATCAATCAGATAGCACATTATATATTCGACCTATTTATTTTGCTACAGATGAATCTATTGCTCTGAGACCTGCAAATAGTTATAAGTTTATCGTTATTTGTTGCCCTACAGGTACATTTTATTCGGCACCAGTGAAGTTAATTGTTACAGATAAATATGTCCGAGCTTTTGAAGGTGGAACTGGTGCGACTAAATGTGCTGGTAATTATGGTGGTAGTTTTTTAGCAGATAAAGAGGCTAAACAACAAGGTTATGATAATGTTTTATGGTTGGATGGAAAGGAGAAAAAATATATTGAAGAATGTGGTACGATGAATGTGGCTTTTGTAATTAATGATGTTGTTATTACTCCTAAGTTAACAGGAAGCATATTAGGAGGAATTACTAGAGATAGTGTATTAACTTTATTTAGAGATATGGGTGTTAAAGTTGAGGAAAGATTGATCTCTATTGATGAAGTAGTAAAAGCTTATGAAATGGGAAATCTTTCGGAAGCGTTTGGTATGGGTACTGCTGCTACAATTGCTCATATTTCTACTATTAATTATCAAGGTAAAGATATGATTTTACCCACCGTTGATGAACGAAAATATGCTTCTCAAGTTTTGCAAAAATTAGAAGATATTAAAACTGGTAAAATTACTGACCCCTATGGATGGGTTTCTCAACTTTAAACTCTTGGGTGTTAGATTAGTTTTGGGATGATATAGCTGAACTCAGAAGTTAAATTATTGTTGTGACTTAATTTTAAATCTTAAAAATATCCGCCCTAGTAATGGCAACTACTATATATAGCAATCCGCCCATAGCTCACAACAGATATAATAATAACATATCCAGTCAAAAGAAAAAAAAATGAATATTTTGGATGAACTAGACGATTTTATAAATCAAACATACATAGTCAAAAGAAATAAAAAGAGTCAAGGCATATCAAATTTAAAATGACTATATCTAGTAGCTCCTCGGGCATATCTCCTTCGGAGGAGTTTGTCTTGCCCTCCGGCGACCAAACCCACGAAGTAATAAAATACTTATTGAAAAAAATCAACTAAAAAGTCGCCCACTTATGGACGAGGCTTTAAACCCAAATTTTCCGTAAAACATAAACCCGTTATTGAAGTTCGGCTCGGTAGTAATCCCCGCACCTTTAGGGAGGGAAGTAATGTCAAACTTTTAATTTAAAATACGGTTGATGGGGATTATTGGAAGGACTTTCCAATATAACCAACTACTCTCAAATAGTAACAATGTAACTCTTTCCATTATAAATAGGGATATCTTAGAAAATTATGCTCAACACAATTGCTGCTCAGATTAGAAAGTGGTTCCCAGCACCAGAGGTTAGCGCTCACTGTGATGGCCCTTGTGGTGTTTATGACCCTGCTTCCGCTCGCATTTACGCTGAAGCGGTATTATCTATGACTAAAAAAATTCTAGAGCTTGATCCAAAAGCTGGAGATCATAAGACTGCTAATACCCTTTCTCGCTATATTGCAATTAAGGAAGAGCAAGCTCAGAAGACTAAAGAAGATTTGCTCATTCTCTGGACTGATTATTTTAAGCCTGTACATTTAGAAAAGTATCCAGACCTCCACGATACTTTTTGGAAGGCTGCTAAGTTATGCTCTGCTTGTAAAGTGGAAGTTAGTTTGGAGCATGCGACTGAGTTACTAACTACTGTGGAGAAAATTCACAATATGTTCTGGGCTACTAAGGAACGGGAGGTGACTTGGTACAAGGCTAGCTAGTTTTTTCTCGTTTGAGGTGGTAGGCAAGAAGTTGATACAAACAATTGGTAATAAAGAGTTATTGCTTTGGTTATTAAGATTCCGTCAACGGTTCTGTGTCATAGGATTTTCCATGTTTCCTATACTTAAGCCTGGTGAGGAGGTTCTTGTAGATACAAAGGCCTACCGCCACTCTTTACCAGAAATGGGTGATATGGTTGTAGCTGAACACCCTCATCGTCAAGATTTGATAATAATTAAGTGGGTTGCCTTCGTTGATGAGAAAGGTAACTGTTTTTTGCTTGGAGAAAATAGAGAACAAAGTAGTGATAGTCGCTCTTTTGGTTTTGTGAGTTCACAAAAAATAATTGGTAGAGTTACTAGCAAGTTTCCTGAACGGTTAAAATCTTAGTTTTACAGGACTTACGCAAAGACACTAATTGTAGTGTAAATATCGGAAATAAATAATTATCAAAAATACACCATATATAGAAGCAATACGTAAGTCCTGTTTTATTTATCTATCGCCCCAAATGCTACCCCTGAAAACCTTATTGCTATAAACCTCAATTTTCACCATTATAAAGAATCCTAAATAATTTTCTCATAAAAAATTAGTTATTGATAAATTTTGTTGATATTGAGTTCTAGAACGAATATTCTTCCTATAAGTCTCTTCAAAAATATAAATATACATAAAGATATATGAAGGTCTGCGGAATGTCGGTTATCAGTCTATTTGAAAATATAAATATACATAAAGATATATGAATATCTGCGGAATGTCGGTACTATCCCACATTCCGCACTTCAAGTATACTACAAGGGTATTTTTAACGAAGAAGTTAGATTATAGCCTCTGTTATTGCTAATAACTATCAATAGTTTTTGTAATACGTATTTTTACTTATAAACTCCAGAGTTATTATCAGGCAAGGCTTTAAATAGCATATTTAATATACTACATTTTGAAGTGCGGAATGTAAGTACTATAATTCTTAAGATATTGCATACAAGTTTAAAATTTTGTCCCTAAATGACTATAGCCATAGACTTCGGAACAAGTAATACTGTTATTTCTCGTTGGAATCAAACAACTAAACAGCCAGAAATCGTCAAGTTACCAGATATCTCAATTATTTCTGTGGAAAATCCACCTTTAATTCCTAGCTTAATCTATGTGGAAAATATTGCTGAAAAAAAAGTAGTAATAGGTCAACAAGTTAGAAATAAAGGTTACGACGTTAATACAGAATCTCGATTTTTTCGTAACTTTAAACGAGGTATTGGTGCAAATATTCAAGGATTTTTGCCAGAACTTGACGGTCAAGTTGTTTCTTTTGAAAAGGTGGGAGAGTTATTTTTAAAAGATGTTATTGCAGGTATTTCCAAGGTACCTTTGCCAGTAGAATCTTTAATTTTTACTGTTCCAGTAGATAGTTTTGAAGCTTATCGTAATTGGTTGGGAGAAGTTTGTCAGTCTCTAGAAGTTGAACAAGTACGAATGATTGATGAACCTACTGCCGCAGCTTTGGGTTATGGAATGGCAGATGCAGAAATTTTATTGGTGGTTGATTTTGGTGGGGGAACTTTAGATTTATCTTTGGTAAAGTTGGATAATTCCATGGGAAAACAACCTTTGGGTTTTATTCTGAAATGGGGTGAAAAGTCATTTGGTAAAAGTTCAAATCAAAAAGTAAAAACTGCACGAGTTTTAGCAAAAGCAGGGCATAATTTAGGAGGTTCAGATATTGATAATTGGTTGGTGGATTATTTTGTTAAAAGTCAAGGAATAGAAAGGAGCCCTTTAATTACTCGTTTGGCGGAAAAGTTAAAAATTCAATTGTCTTTGCAGCAACAAGGAACAGAAGTTTTTTTTGATGATGAAAGTCTGGAAAGTTATGAGTTGGAATTAAGTCGAGATGGTTTTGAGGAAATTCTTAAGGAAAATGGTTTTTTTACTAGTCTTGATGAGTCAATGAGTCGGGTTTTGCAGCAGGCAAAAAGGCAAGGAATGGAATTATCAGAAATTGATGCTGTTTTATTGGTGGGAGGAACAGTACAAATTCCGGCAGTTCAGAGATGGGTAAGGGAATATTTTGATGCTGGAAAAGTTCGTTGTGAAAAACCTTTTGAGGCCATTTCTCAGGGAGCTTTGCAATTAATTCAAGGAGTGGAGGTTCAGGATTTTTTGTATCACAGTTATGGTATCCGCTATTGGGATAGAAAGAAAAATTCTCATAGTTGGCATCCGTTGATTAGGTCTGGTCAACCATATCCAATGAGTAGTTCTATAGAGTTGATTTTGGGTGCTTCTATGAATAGTCAACCTAGTATAGAGTTAGTTTTGGGAGAGTTGGGTGCTGAGTCTGGTGGTACAGAAGTTTATTTTGATGGCGATCGCCTGATTACTCGAAAAATTTCTGGAGAGCAAACTGTTGTACAACTTTTAAATGATAGAGAGGGAGGCCGTAGTATTGCTCAATTAAATCCTTTAGGAAATCCAGGAAGGGATCGAATTAAGGTTTTGTTTTGGGTGGATGAGTCTAGATTTCTGAGAATAACGGTAGAGGATTTATTGACAAATGAAATTTTGTTAAATGAGCAAGCTGTTGTGCAGTTGAGTTAGGATTTTTACTTTCTGAGGATTATGAGATATAGCTATGTGCAATGGCATATTTACATACTACAAATACATCCTGAAGTAGTATTGTAGCTGCATTTTTGGTTAATTAGTTCCACTATTCCTATCTCATCAATTAACCCTGCAACTATTCCTTTGTATTCGTCAAGATTTTTAACTGTTGTTGATTCTATTAAAGACATTCTCAGGACTTACGCAAAGACACTATATATAGCGCATGACAATTTCGACGAACTTTACGCTTTGTCACGTGGGTTAGCCCAGCTTTGCGGAACGCAATCGTCTAACTATTTTTATTCAAAAAACCAATAGTAATTCAAGTCAAATAACCTTCATTTTATCCGAAAAAAACTAATTATAGTGTTGACAATTCCCTAGTTGACAGTACGCTATATATAGCGTACCTGCGTAAGTCCTGATTCTTATTTAAAATGAATATAGCAAGCCCTAAATAGGTTGCGACAAATCAAAAAGTAAATAAAAGTTTTGAAACTCTTACCTATTCTCTGTTCCCTGTTTCTTGTCTCCTAAAAAGCAGTAATATTTTTGCAAGGAACACTCATGGGATTGCTATATACTAATGATTTGAGTCAATAAATTGAATAATAATTCAATTAAAAAAGGAATGGGATTTTGAGGTTGGGAGGTAGCGATCGCCAATTCACTCTTATCCACTATCTGGGTTGATTATTTATTCATTTAAAAAGTTTTGGATAGGACTTACGCAAAGACACTATATATTGTATCATGGCTGATATTTTCGATTTGAAAAGCGCTATAAGCTGATGGAGTCCAACCTCCTTAGTAAGACTGGGAAATGTAAACCCACACTATAGGGTCAGCTTAGTGTGGGAGTATGCCACGTTTTTGTGATAATTTAGAAGTTGCTAGTTATTGAATAATTAACAAGCAAAAGCTATTCATATTATTCATCTTACTCATATTAATAGAGATGAGTTGATGATTATTTTGAGTTAAAAGTTGGTCAAACATCATACCAAATCTACCCCTATTTTAATTGGACAACTTAATTATCATGCTTAGCAATCACCCAAATAGCATGAACAATGCCAGCAATATAAAAGCCAAAAATAGTTAGGAGAAGATTAATCCAAAAAGCACCACCTAGGCCAACAGTTAAAAACACTCCTAATGGCGGTAAAAAGATAGCAGCTAGAATCCTTAGTATAGTCATTTGAGTTACTCTTATAATTATTCAACGATTTCTGGGAGTATATGGCAGTAGCCAAAAAGAGCAGGAATTATAGGAATTTTAAACCTGATGAATTTTGGTTTGATCAGCAACTACATTGGCCTATCCAAGGCAATATTGTATAGTCAACCTTATTTCCTTGTTCCTTTCTATTAACTTCAGTTGTTAGTAGAAGCTTTACCGAAAAATTTTGGGAAGTGTTCCATAATACAGCAGTATTTATGTCGGTAGACCATAGTGGGGGAGTTCCATGGAAGGTCCCTACTGGGTTTTTGTTATGGCCATGTAGTTCATCAATTTGAAAAGTGCTGTAATGGTCAAAGAGATAGAATCTGACAATTTTTGACTATCGTTTGAAGGAAAAACTCAAGACAAGAGTCCCAGAGTACAAAAAATATTTCCCATCACTCCCGGCTCCCCACTCCCCGCTTGACTCATGAAACATTATTATCTTGGGCTACCAAACTTTGGAGGTTCTTCTAAAGTATAAATTTTTGTTTCAGTAGCGATCGCTTCTCGCAGATGTAATGGTACTTGCAGCATTCCTAATAAGGTAACGCCATCCAACATCCGGAACCCACCAATAGTTTTTTCTTTCAGAAATTTATCAACCGTTTCTGGTTCAGGACGACTATCGATCATTTTCCTAGAGCCCAGTACAAAACCCCAAGGTCTCCCATAAGTAGGAACATGACTATTGTAGGATTGAACATAAGGAAATACAGCTTTCATTGTATTAACAATTCGAGCATGAAGTTTCATTTCTCCAGGGGAAACTGGACCAGCCTGCACAACAAAAAAACCTCCAGGGGTAAGTACCCGCAGAATTTTTTCAAAATAGTCCTTTGTAAACAATTGAAATGATGGCCCCTCTTCAATAGGATCAGACAGATCAGAAATGACCACATCCCAACTTTCACTAGAAGTATCCAAAAATTCTAAAGCATCACCAATAATCAATTGGAGGCGGGGGTCATCAAAAGCATTAGTATGCATCTCTGGCAAATATTGACGACAAGTTTCTACTACTTCTCCATCAATATCAACCATGGCCACTTTTTTCACATCTTTCCAACGGAAAACTTCCCGAATAGTAGCTCCCTCACCACCACCAAGAACAAGAACTTTCCCAGGAGATCCATGACAAATCATAGCCGGATGCACCAGGGGTTCATGGTATAAAAATTCATCTCCTGTACAAGACTGCCATTTACCATCAAGAACTAGTGCTTTACCATAAATACCTGTTTCTACAATGTACATTTCTTGATAGGCAGTTTTTTTGTAGGCAAATACCTTAGTAAGGCCATGAACATAAATATCCCAAGGTGTAATATATTCACTGAGCCACAAATCTGCACCTACTTCTCTACTTGCCATAAGACATACTCCTGAATAATACCGAGCTTTCCGTTATTATGAGGTAGAGCAACAACACTTAGCAAACCAGTTTTTTTTAAGTGTTGAGAATCTCACGGGTTGACTTGTAAGCTTAATGGTAGATATAGTAATCATTTGAGACAATAAGTTGAATAATAATTCAATTTAAAAAGGAATGGGATTTTGAGTTTGGGAGGTAGCGATCGCCAATTTACTCTTATCCACCATCTGAGTTGAATAATTATTCAGGCTATATTATAATATAACATTATTAAACTCCTCACATAAATTAATTTATTGTTAATCAAAAATTACAGTCTAATTAACCACTTTATTCATCGCTTTTAGTCCCCTTTGATAATCTAGTAATTTATGACGATTTTGGCTCATTAAATATTCTACTAATTCCCTACACGTATAATAATATTTGTAATGTGATTACTTGAGATGGACTCAATTACAGATAAACGAATAGAAATTCCTATTAAAAATGAAAGAGAAAAACAAACTTATTGTGGAGCCTATTATTATCAAACTAAGGAATTTATTATGCAAAAATTAAAGAAGTGGAAATACTGAAAATACTATGAAATTTGTTAAATATTTAAAAGAGCAAAGACCGGGAAAAAGATTGGCAATATTTGGGTACGGTGCGAATTATCATAACTTTCAATGGAATTATCAGCTTTATGACCTCATTTGAAGTGACTAAACATCATAGATAACTATACTTAATTAAATAGATATTTTCTTGTAGCCTTTTGTAATACAATTCTGTTGTGCGGAATGTAGGTTCAATAATAACATGCTCGTAGTAGAGATTTATTCCCAAGATAGATAGGGCTAAAACCCTACTACAAATTTTTAGATATTTCTATTTAATTTGTCAAGCTTTTGTAGAAAATAACTTTCTCGATATCCTCCCAATTGTCTTGATAATTCTAAACCTCTTTGAAAAGATGACATAGCCAGACCATGAGCTTTTAGCTGTGCATAAACTTGCCCCATCCGATCATAAGTTTCCATCATTCCATAAACATTAAAAAACTGTTGATCCATCAATAATTGCACTTTATATATTTCAATTGCTGTCTCTTTTTCATCTTGAGAAAGATAGAGTGCTGCTAAATTTTCTAAAGCATCACTAGCAGTTAAAAATTGTTGAATTGATTGAGCAATACTATAAGCTTCTTGATAGTATTGACTAGCAAGATTAAGTCTTCCCAATTCCTCATAATCTTCAGCAATGGATATTTTTATCTCTGGAACTTCTGCAATATTTTGTTGACCTTCGTAAAAATCTACTAATCTTTCTTTAGCTGTAATTGCTTGTAAAGGTTTTCCCCCTTGATTATAAATAAAAGCTAGTTGCTTGAGAGTATTTGCTTGTTCAAAATTACCACTTATAAGAAAATTTGTTGTTTCTATTTCAGATAATTCTAAATTACTCTGCTGCTGAACTTCTAATAATTCTTCATAGGTGATAGCTGCATTATCATAATCCAACCAATTCAAATATATTTCTCCTACAGCAGTTAAAGTTTGTTTTAGCGTAACGACATCCTCTTGTTTCCTTGCCTCACTAATAACCTGTTGATAAATTTCAACTCCTGAATCTTTAGCTCGAACTGTATTAAATGCTGAACCTAATGCTTGTAACAATTCCAGATTAGGAGGTTCTTGCTCTTTAATTTCTGGTCGTAGAGTTTCCAGTCGTTTTGTAATCCATTGCACCTGCAATTTTTGACTATTATTCCAAGCTATTTCAGCAACTCTTGACAAAGCGGCCAACTCTTCTGCTTTACTAAGATAACGACGCAAACGCAATTCTCTGTTCCAAATTTCAAAAGCTTTAGTTGTTTCTCCTGCTGCTAATAATGCTGCTGCTTCAACATTAAGTTTGTCAAGTTCCTGAGAAAGTTCTTCTCGTTTTTCTCCAGTTAGAATTCCAGTAGTAGGGGGGTTTGGTAATAGTGGCTCTGGTTCAGTGCTTTCTAGGGGGTTAGGAGAAAATATATCTGGAGATTCTAATTCCTCCTCTGTTTCTGTTTGACGTTGAGAAATAATATTTATAGTTGTTTTTCCCAAAGTATATTCAGAAAATTCAGGAGTTTTTGCTAAACAATAAGTTGAAAGGTAAAGGTAAAAAAAACTGCTAGTTAGAAGTAAGTTTTGAATTTTGAGCATTTTAACTATTATTCCAGTGGTTCAACGATTAATAATTGTATCTAATGGATAAAAGTATAGGCAGTATGAGGGACTCCTAAATAAAAAATACAACGATGTTTATTCCATCCTCCATGAACAAGCTGGTAACAGCCTCTTTCCGTATCAAAAATTAATTCTACTTCTACCTCACCACAAGCTGGTTTATGACTGCTGTGTTTAGTAAAAATTTTTTTTATAAGTTGTCTATATTCATCTATAGCTATCCTATGAGTGTTTGTGGCAAAAATCCTACTGCTTTTTAGGGAACAAGGAAAAGGGAACAGAAAATAGGTAAGAGTTTGAAAAGTTTTATTTACTTTTTTATTTGTCGCAACCTATGGGCGGACTGCTATATATCTTTATGTATATTTACATTTTCAAAGAGTTAAGACGGGGAAAAGCAATATTGGGATTTCAAGCTGTTTCAGCCGGAGTTAGATTAATGATAACTGACTATTCAATACCTAATTCTCGGATCTATATAAGCATTTAAAATATCAATAAAAATACTAGCCACCACAACAATACCTGCAAAAAATACAACTATTCCCTGTACTGTCGGATAATCCCGCGAACTAATTGCCTGATATAATCTATTTGCCAAACCAGGCCAAGAAAAAGTTACTTCTGTTAATATTGCCCCTCCTAATAAAGCGGCAAAAGTTAATCCCAAAACCGTAATTATTGGAATCATGGCATTTTTCAAAGCATGAGCAAATAATATTCTTAATTCAGGAATACCTCTTGCTCTAGCAGCTTCGACATAATCAGCTTGTAAGGTTTGTTTGAGATTAATTCTTACTATTCTTTCAAAAATACCACTTAGCAGAATTCCTAATGTTATACTCGGCAGAGCTAAATAATATATAGATGTGAAAAGATGCTCGATATTGCCACTTAAAATACTATCAATTGTGTATAAACCTGTAATGCTTAGAGGTGGATTTTTACCAATGGGGAAACGAGTACCCAAAGGAAACCATTTTAAATGTACGGCAAAAATTAATTGTAAAATCATGCCTGCCCAAAAAGGCGGAACTGCATAAGTAATAATTCCAAATAAACGTCCACCAACATCTAAACTAGTATTAGAATGAGAAGCAGCAATAGAACCAATAGTAATCCCAACAATTAGAGCGATCGCCATACTAAACACTGCTAATTCTACAGTAGCCGGAAAATAATTTTGAATAATTTGCCAAACTGACTCACCACGAGTAGTCATTGAGGTACCTAAGTCAAAACTAAGTAATTTTCCTAGATAATTAACATACTGTTCTAGTAGTGAGCCATCTAAACCAAGTTGGGACCGTAGAGCTTCTTTAGTTGTTGTTGAAGCTTTCGGCCCAAGAATAGCATCCACAGGGTCTCCCGGAGTTACCCGTAATAACAAGAAAACTACAGTGCTAATTGTCCATAACATCAGTGGTGCCAATAGCAAACGGATAAATATATAAGAATATAGAGCTTTAGAGCGAGACATTTCAGTTATCAGTTATCAGTTATCAGTTATCAGTACCTATCGCTGAAGCTAGGCGGATTTTGTACTGGATGAGTTAGGGCTTGCTGATTAAATATAAAAGCATTAACAGATAAAGGTTTTACTTTAAAAAGTACCTAGTTTTCGATTATTCAAGCTCAAAAAGCTAGTATTTTGGGTAGACCATGGCAGAAAAATCAAGGGACAATTTTTCTAACTACCTCCTTTATAAATTCCCTGTTCCTCCTGACTACTGTCTACTCCCCTACTCTTTAAAAAAGACTTTTTCCCCTTCGAATTAAAGTTGTTGCAGGCAAGATACCAGTCCAGGGACCTTATCATTAAAAGAACATCAGCAACTCCTATGTAGGTTGTGGCAAAATTCCATACTGAAAAAGTTTGGGACACTCAAAGATTTGACCATCTGCAAAAAATTTAGATCGCCATTTTATACTATGGCCATCCGTTTTATACTATGGCCATCCGTACTGCAACAAAGCCCTTTATGAGTATAAAAATTCTGTCTGACTCATAAGTGCATAAGTGCCTTTAATCTGAAATTTCTGTTATGGGTAGAGGTCTGGAGACCAAACCCCTAAAAATTAATCAGCCCTCCAAAAACTTTCCTACTGTCTGCACGTCTTTATCCCCACGGCCGGAACAATTAAATACAATGCGGGGACTACCACTTAACTTTGGGCAAAGAGTTTCTAAATAAGCGATCGCATGAGCCGTCTCTAAAGCTGGAATAATACCTTCCAACTGAGACAAACGTTGAAAAGCAGCCACCGCCTCATTATCGGTCACACTATAATATTCAGCTCTACCACTATCCTTCAAGAAGCTATGTTCAGGCCCGACTCCAGGATAATCTAAACCAGCACTAATAGAGTGAGGTTCTATTATTTGACCTTCCTCATCCTGTAACAAATAACTCATTGCCCCATGCAACACACCCACGCGACCAAGAGTCAGAGTTGCAGCGTGCTTACTTGTATTAACTCCCTCTCCAGCAGCTTCCACGCCGATCATCCGCACCGATACATCATTCATAAATTCATGGAATAATCCCATTGCATTGGACCCCCCACCAACACAAGCCATCAAAATGTCTGGCAAACCGCCCCACTTTTCCAAACATTGAGTCCTGGTTTCGGCCCCAATGACAGCATGAAAATCACGCACCATCATTGGGTAGGGATGGGGTCCAGCAACAGAACCCAGAATATAATGGGTTGTCTCCACATTAGTCACCCAGTCGCGAATAGCTTCGGAAGTTGCATCTTTGAGAGTACCGGTACCGGCTTCTACTGGTCGTACTTCTGCCCCCATCAGTCTCATTCTGAATACATTTAGAGCTTGACGTTCCATGTCGTGAATGCCCATGTAGATAATACAGTCTAACCCGAACCGAGCACAAACTGTAGCAGTGGCAACACCATGTTGACCTGCACCTGTTTCAGCAATAATGCGTTGTTTCCCCATCCTTCGAGCTAATAAAGCTTGGGCTAGAGCATTGTTAATTTTGTGGGCTCCTGTATGGTTAAGATCTTCCCGTTTCAGATATATTTGTGGCCCAGTCCCATCAGGTTTAGTGTAATGAGCAGTCAGACGTTGGGCAAAGTAAAGAGGGCTAGGCCGACCTACATAGTCTTGTAATAGTTGTTGAAGTTCTTGTTGAAAAGTAGGGTCCTCACGGTATTTTTTGTAGGCTGTCTCTAGCTGAAGTAGGGCAGGCATTAATGTTTCTGGGACATATTTACCGCCAAACTGGCCAAATCGGCCTAGGGAATCAGGTCGTTGAGTGGAAGTTGGATTTAGAGGTGTAATAGTCACGAATTATTTCTTAATACGAATTATTTCTTAATAATAGAAGATTATAATATGATAATCCCTAAATAACTACTATTATTACATTGACTTTGCGGTAATACTTACCTCGTTTCCAATAAACATAGGGTTAGATTTTATTTGTTGGTAAAATTACTGACTTCAGAATCTAGACATTATTTTCTAGGGGTGCTTTTAGAGTTCATGCCAACCTTTTATTATTATAATAATTATGTGATGGTTATGATTTTTTCTATTGATATTTGTCAAGTTATTTAAGGAAATATTAATAAGGAAATCTTAACTTTGATTTGTTAATTTGTAGATATCAAGGAAAAATAACTTTTGTAAAAAAATATTATAAAAATCAGATAAACTCTTTAAAACATTCCAAGATAGTTAGTGTAAGTCTATTGTTTTTTAAGTTTGGAATAGGAGAAGTATATTTCAAATGTATACGTGAAAACTTGAATAAAATCTTAAGAGAAAAAATCATGAAAGTTGAACAACTTTTAGAACGCTATGCTGCTGGAGAACGCAATTTTCGAGATACTGATTTATTTCGAGCAGACCTTAATAATGTTAATTTAGCTGGTGCAAGTTTGTTCCGGGTTAACTTTTTCCGAGCTAATCTATTTAGAGCAAATTTGATTGGTGTTAACCTGTATAATGCTACTTTAATTGGTGCTAATTTATATCGTGCAAATTTAAGTGGCGCTAACTTGAGTGGTGCTGACCTAACTCGTGCAGATTTAAGTGGTGCTAACTTGAGTGGTGCAGATTTAAGTGCTGCTGATTTGAGTGGGGCAATTTTAAGTTATGCTCATCTCAGTTATGCTGATATGAGTCGTACTAATTTACATAAAGCAACTTTAATTGATACTAATTTGAGTGGTGCTAACTTAAGTGGTGCTGACCTTAGAGATACAAAGATAATTAGAGTGAATGTAACTGAGGCAAAATTTGTTCTGGGTATTGGCCTGTCTAGAGAAATGAAGGAAGAGTTGCAACAGCAAGGAGCGATCATTGAGGAGATGCCGAAAGAACCCTATGCAAGTAGATTGTTAAGTCTGATGTAATCTGAGATATGCAGCAAATTCTGTCAAAATTTCCAGTTACCCCATTTCTCTATCTTCCTCTTTGTTTTTCGCGACAATAAAACAGTTCTGTCCCTTAAATAGCTTAAATAGGGGATGAGAAAAATAAATTTCAATATTTTAAACTTCTGGCTTCAGCGGTGACTACTGAAAATTAAAATGACCATCAATCACAATCAAAACTTTTGAGGGAGGTTCCATTGATGGTCTCTTAAACTATTTCCATCTAAAAACTACTCTGGAGTCTTCTGTAATTCATGCCTTTCCTCAGCAACTACTGCTTTTTCTACAGGACAAACTTCTAGACAAATTCCGCAGTCAATACAGGAATCAAAATCAATCCAATACCAATCAGTTCCCTTAGTATTTTTACCTGGTCCTGAATGGATACAAGCAACTGGACAGGCATTAACACAGTCAGCAACACCTTCGCAAATATTAGTAACAATTGTATGTGGCATTTTAGTTTAGTTAAAAATTGAAACTTATTAATTCAAAATTTATATTATACCAAGGGTTAAAAAGGAAGGCTACACTTGCTTAACACTTCTATCATTAACTATTAACATAGACTGAATAACCTTTAAAGAATTATTGGCCAGTAGCGTATTAGTTATTATTATATGGTACCGACGTTGCAGGGAAGGTTGCTGCCCCATTTGCCATACCCTCGGTTCTGTGAAAAGGTAGACAAGTTTTGAGAAACAGTATTAGAGATGGGTTAGATATAGTCAATATTTGGCCCAATAAAGAGCTACTTTCCCTAAGAAAAAAAAGATTATTTTAGCTTTTCCAAAAATGACTCATAGATTTGAGATTTGGAACTAAAAACATAATTATTAGATATAGTTAATATTTGGTCTAACAAAGAGCTATTTTCCCTAAGAAAAAAGATTATTTTAGCTTTTCCAAAAATGACTCATAGATTTGAGATTTGGAACTAAAAACATAATTAGGAGAAGAAACTGTCAGATCTGTACCACCTACATTTCTTAGATGGTTGATTGCTGACAATAACATACTTTGTTTAACTACAATTGTTACAGCATACCAGTCGTTTTTTTCTCTAGAATATACTTTAGCAATAGTTGGTCCTTGGAGACCAGCAATACCAATTAATTCACTTTTATACATGAGGCGATCGCCTATTTCGTCTGCTGATTTTCCATCTACATTTGCTGTTATTGAAACATATTTTTTGGACTCCATCTGGGCCTCTATCAACTCTAAAAATGCTTTAGTTGTTTCCAACTTAATTTCACTTTCTTGTAATAAACGTTTATTACCAATTAAGCATGCTTGAGATTCTATAAGTGTACCTCCTTCAATTTGCTTTAAACGATTTTCTCTGAGAGTTGTACCAGTGCTAGTTATATCAGCAATCATATCAGCATATCCCATACTTGGTGCGGCTTCCATTGCACCTTGAACTGCCACTACAGAAAAATGTACAATTAACTTTTCGTAGAGCCATTTTTGGGTGAGATGATGATATTTAGTGGCAATTCTCAAATTTTTTCCTTTGTCTCTAAATAAGAGAGTTAACTCTGCTAAATCTTCTATAGAAGAAACATCTAACCAACTTTCAGGAACGGCTAAAACTAATTTACATTTACCATAACCTAACTTGTCCCAAATTACTATTACATCATCATGGGATTGACCTTCTTCACAAACTACATCATAACCTGTAATTCCTAAATCTACACTTCCTTCTTCTACTTTTGTAAAGATATCTGCTGCTCTTTGAAATAAAACTTTTACTTGTGGCAAAGCGGGAATTGAACCAAAATATTGTCTTTCATTAGGTCTAGATACAGCTAAACCACAAGCTGACAATAAGTTTATTGTTCCGTTTGCTAAAGCTCCTTTACTTGGTAAGGCTATTCTTAAAATTTTATCTTTTGTCATTTCAGTTACTAGTTATTACTATTTCCTGCTAAATTTAGGAGAGTTGAAATATTGAATCAAATATTTTTTTTGTCCTTAAAAGGGATGGTTTGAAACCTTATTTATTGGTGATTTTATTTGAGGATGTTCAGTAAAAGATGATGGTCAAGCCTACTGGCTGAACCAATATAAATATGAATAAAATGAGATATTTATGGATTGTTATAATTTTTTTAATTTGGTCCATAGAAAGGAAACTTATATCAAGTTTAGAGCTGATAGATGAGTACTAAATGCTTATACCCTATATTCCGCACTTCTTAACATTAAATTGATAAGTTTTATTTATCTATTGCCCCGAGTTCCTTCCCTGAAAACCTTATAGGTATGGGCATCAATTTCTACTATCATAAAGAATTGTAGCTAATTTTCTCATAAAAAATTAGTTATTGATAGAATTTATTGATATTAAGTTCTAGAATGAAGTTTCTTCCTATAAGTCTATTTGAAAATGTAAATATATAGTCGTTTTAATTAAGATTGAAACAAAAATTGAGTATAATAAAATTAAGTCAACTAGAAACTATTTTGAACTATGCCTTACAGTTTAGACTTCAGACAAAAAGTAATAAATTTTACATAAATGAATAAATAATCAACTCAGATGGTGAACAAGAGTGAATTAGCGATCGCTACCTCCCAACTTCAATAAGCTTTCTTTTTTAGTTGAATTATTATTCAATTTATTGTCTCAAGTTATCACTATATATACCATTAAGCCTGTTTTTTACCCCCTGAGGAGTTAAAAGTTTTAAGCTGATAAAATCTTAATGGATTACTTTTGAATAAATAAATTTTATAGTCGTTTCAATTAAGATTGAAACAAAAATTGAGTGTAATAAAATAATGTATTCAACTATTAATAAATCTCCTGATAACATTATTCGTAATTATCGTGCCAAATAGTGTCTCATTTTTCTTTAAAATAACTATACATAAAGATATATGAATATCTGCGGAATGTCGGTTATACCATTTCTGAAAAAGTTTTCTACATTTTATTGAGGGTAGGTAGGGAGGTTGTATGCAACGTCCCTACAAAAGTTACGTGCAACGCCTGGGCAAAAGTTATATGCAACGTCCGTAGAAAATAAGAATAATTAAGGTGCTACTAGCAGTAATTATCAAAAAAGTTATTTAGCCCATGTTTATTACTTAATGACTAAAGTATCACCTAAGTATATAACAATTCTAAATCCGGCATATAAAATCACATGCTTTCTTAAAAAATAGCTCTAACTCTTGTTAGTTATGACTCCTAGCTACCCATTTTTTTCACTATTTATTATAGATAGGATTGCCATAGCATTACTTTTGATAATTGGTATTACCTTTAATATTTCTAACTTGATTTACTACTTCATGCAATTCTAATTTTTTTTGTTCCCCTGAATCTAGATTTTGTAAAAGCACTTTACTATCTTGTTTTTCAGCGGAGTTTAAAATAATTAAAAATGGAATCTTCTGCTGATTCCCATACTCGATATTATTCTGAATATCTCTTCCTATTACATCAGTTTCTACTCGCAAACCTAGTTGTCTCAATTTTTCAGCAATTCTCACAGAATCACTATAATCTTGTCTACTCAAACCTACTACTAGAACCTCAACAAATTGATAATTATTGAAACTCAAATGAGCTTTTTCTACTAATTCTTTTCTAAGTTCTTCCATCATATAGGAAAAACCAGTAGCAGGAATTTCTTGTTTACTTCCTAAGCTGATAACCAAATCATCATATCTACCTCCACCACATAATTTTCTTTCTACTCCTAACTTGGTATCATAAATCTCAAAAACCATACCTGTATAATATTGAAGACCCCGACTAATTCCCAGGTCAAGACTAATAAGGTTTTTGTCAATATTAAAGGCTTCTAAACTTTTTAAGATATCTTGTAATTGTGCTAACCCATAATCATCAACAAGATTATAACCTGAAAGGAGTTTTTCTGCTTCTTTTAATATAGCTTGAGGCTCTCCTTTTAGTTGACTCAATTCAGTCATAAATTCTAGTGCTTGATTGAGTTCTTTTGTTTGGTCTTGATGTTTTATTTTAACTAGTAAACGGTCAACTATTTCTTCTGGTGCACGAGTGCTTGTGAGTTCGATATTCATACTTTCTAGTAACTCAAAAATTGCTGTTCGTGCCTCATTTTCTTCTAAATTTTGTAGGATATCTGTAATTTTTTTGTTTGTCGTATTTGTATCTAGTTCTCCTGCCAAAGAAGTGTCTTTTTTAAAAGCGGGATAAATTTCAGAAAGTCGATTTTTTACTACCTCTTTACCTTCTGTTCTTAGAGTTTCCATCTGGCTAAGTAGAAAACTACGAAGGCGAGTATTTAACTGAAGATGGTCAAGAAAATTATTGAGCACTCCAACGTGGCCGATAAATGTTTGATATTCAGTTAAACCTAGACGACCTAAACCTTGAGAAGCTAGAGAAATGACTTCCCCATCAGCGATCGCTCCTGTGGCACCTATTAATTCTATTCCCATTTGGGTAAATTGCCTATATCTTTCTTTCTGGGGCTGTTCATAACGAAATACTGGCCCTGTATAATAAAGTCGCACTGGCAGGGGTACTTCTTGTAAATTGTCTAAATAGGCACGGACAACTGAAGCTGTAAATTCTGGTCTTAGACAGAGGCGACGGTTACGATAAATAAAGTCATAGAGACGAGAAATAATGTCCTCACCAGATTTTTTTAGATAAAGTTCGGTATATTCTATGAGTGGCACATCTATGGGTTGATAGCCATAGGATTCAAAATTTCTACTCAGTATACTTTTGATTTGTTGGTCTATCTGGTAAGTACTTGGGAGAATGTCGTTGACTCCTCTGACTCTTTCTACTTTGACAGTTTGCATAAAATATTTTTTAATTTTTAGCCTTGGCGAGCGATCGCTATCCAAATAAACTAATAGCTGATTTTTGTCTATATTCAAAAAAAAATAATTATGTATTCAAATTTGCCTAATAGCTGGTTTCGTGTTGCTAGAAGTGAAGATTTATCTGCCAAAGGAGTCATACCACTTCATTATTTTGGAAAAGATTTTGTACTGTTTCGTACAGAAGATGGTAAACCTCATATTTTTGATGCCCATTGTCCTCACTTAGGGGCTCATCTTGCTCATGGAGGTAGAATCGAAGGCCAAAGCCTGAGATGTCCTTACCACGGTTGGTTCTGGGGTACAAATGGAGAATGTGCTGCTATTCCTTATCCGGATAAAGCAAAACCTAAAGTCAAAATACAAAATTGGCCTGTACTTGAGCGGAATGGTTTAATAATGATGTACCATCACCACCAAGGAAAATTACCAGACTGGGAAATACCGCAAATACCAGAACTCATTTCTGAGGAATGGACTCCCCTACGTTTAGTCCGTCAGTGGAAGGTATGTACTACTCTTCAAGACTATATGGACAATAGTGTAGATGTTTCTCACTTATATAATTTGCACAGCCGTACTTTTAAAAGTGCTCATAGTTATGGTGTAGAAGTTGAAGGGCCAATGTTAACTCATAGGATGTCTCAGAAATATAATTTATCTTCTTTAGCAGCAGGAAAATTAGTATTAGAAGATGGCTCAGTTACTACTATTTATTATGGACCTGCTTATGATGTGAGTTTTTACTGGACAGAAGGAAGGTTGAAGCTGGGCTTGCTCACTATTTTTACAGGAACACCAATAGATAATGAGTATCTTGATATTGCTATATTTTATAGTGTGAAAAAAGTTCTACCTTTTCCTTTGAGCTTGATTTTAAATAAGATGTTAAAACAGGATGTTTTAGAAACTTTTGAACAAGATGTGAGTATTTTGGAGAATAAAAAAAATATTCGTAATCCACTTTTTTATCAGGATGATGGTCCTGTGCGTCAGTCTCGCAGTTGGGCAAGTCAATTTTACTCAGAAAACTCTGCTTGATCAATTTGATATAAATTGAATCCCGGGTATTAATACTATATAATCATAATTTATTTGGAAACCGGGTTGAGGAGACTCCCTGGTTTAAAAATTTATATTCAGGGCAATAAATCTGGTTTTTTGTTTAGGTGTGTAACTCTTGTTAATTTAAGACAGTTATCTCTATAGTTTATTCGTTTTTTTTTTGAATATTTACTCTAGTTTTGGTTTTCCAATTTAGGTATGACCTATGGGTTTTGTGTGGAACGTCTCTACTATTTTTTGTATGAGACCTCCCCACCTTTTCCAACAACTTTAATAAGTATTCAACTGGATTGATATTACAAGGGAATTAATTCAGAAAAATTGACTAATAGTTGTTCATTATTTAACTCTTCTCCTAAACGTGCTGGTGAAAAATGTATTTGAATACCCCGTAATTTTTCTTGATAATGTAAGTTAATTAAAACTTTTAATGCCTCAGTCATTGCTTCTATATTCGTAAGGTCAGTTTCAATCTGTGGCACTTCTCCTTCAAAAACAGTTGTTATCATTACGACTAAATTACCAGTGGGAGGTAAGGTTAAAGGTTCATTATTTTCTTCGTAGTCTTCATTTTCCCCAGAACTTAGGTAGCGTTGGGCAGAGTCTGTAAACAGTTCATCAAAAAAGTCTCCTGCTTCTGCTTCGTCCCAAATAATATCACCTTCATTGGCGGCGGACTGCCAATAGGTGTCGTATTGTAGGAGAGCTTGACAGACTTCAACAAGTTCTTCTCCTATTACTTTTAAGTCACCTTCTGATGCAATGGCTTCTCTAGCAGCTCGGTTTAAAACACCTAATAAAGGCGTTACTTCTGAACCTGCTAGGTGAATGAATAAACGAGAGACAACAAATCGAGTTTTACCTGTAAATTTATTAAAACTATCTCGCCAAGAACCCATAGTTTTACCTTTATCTAAGATTTTAGGTATAACATGGTAGCTTAGAATTGTCATAATGTCAAAAACAAGATTTTTTAATATCACAACTTACCCAGAGATACTAATTGTAGTGTAAATCTCGGTATTAATTATCAAAAATACACTACATATAGAAGCAATAGGTAAGTCCTGAATATTTCTTCTATAGTCAATACTTTTTGAGTTTTTTTAAGTGGCTTGAATTTCTCAAACTTCTATAGGCACGGTCTTATCTTCTATTGAGCTTAGGTTTACCACTGGTTTTACCGTTTTTATCAAGTTTGGTGAAGTTATCCATCGCAGTTTGTACGGACATTCCGCAATTAAGCTCCTTTGTTTTGTGAGATTGACTACTTTTTGCTATTAATTAATTGTCAAAAAATGTACTCTTTAAAAGCATTTAAATATCCATCTTAACGTCGGAATATTTGTCAGTTTTTTTGACTAGTTTTTTTCACTTTACTATGAGCATATAATGTCTCTATTTTAAACTTTTTAATAACTAATAATCCGAGCTATATAAATATTTTTTTTAGTTCTAATTGATAGATATTATCTATGAGTATACCTATTTTATTATCGTTTAATTATTCAGCATTTATACCTGGTTGTAATAATTTTTCTATAGCTTTGTCTTCAAAAAATTGACTAAATAAATATAATGGACGTGAGACCATCCCTAATCCATTCAAAATTAAAGCTTTTATTACTTATCCAGCAGTAATTTTTTCTCGATTATCTACTCCTAATTTTTGGTTAATTAGTTCCACTATTCCTCTCTCATCAATTAACCCTGAAACTATTCCTAAATAGTCAATATTTTAACTATTATTGATTCTATTAAAGAGATTTTTTGATGCTCTGATAAATCTACTCCAGTAAATAATCCTGGAAGTGCAGCGCCTTCTGAGGGAAATTTAGTATGGCGACGAAAAGAAGCAATAACATCACATACTAAAACCCTATTTTTTTATAGAAACAAAGTTTTATTTAATTATAACTCCTATAATTTGACTTATTGATAACCAAGGTCTGAGGGTAAATCAAGTTTTTGAGAAGCTTTGACTGCCAATTTATCGCAACGCTCATTTTCTATATTTCCAGAATGACCCCGTACCCAATAAAATTCAACCTGATGTTTATCGCATAAATCTAATAATTTTTCCCATAGATCGGGGTTCATTGCTTTATCTGTTTTATTCCGTTTCCAACTGTTAGCTCGCCAACGTTTTGCCCAACCTTTTGTTACAGCATCAACTATATATTTAGAGTCAGTATATAAATTGACAATTGATGGAAGTTCTAGTTGTTCTAATCCTACTATTACTGCCATTAGTTCCATGCGATTATTAGTAGTTAATTTATAACCTCCAGATAATTCTTGGCGTTTTTTCTCAGATAAAATAATTATACCATAACCACCAGGGCCGGGATTTCCACTACAAGCACCATCAGTATAGATAGTAATTTCGGTTCTTTTTTCTGTCATTTGAGTTACTTATTATTACGGTAAGTTTCTTCTAAAGAAGAAGGGAGTAATATAGTATTTAAGCACGTAAAGGAAAAGATGACAAATTATTTCAGAAAAAGCAGGATTAAGGAATATATTTAATGGGCTCTATTCTGACCAGAGGTTATTGTCAAGGAATAGTCTTAATTAATTCGGGCTATGGCAATAATACAAGATTTTTGAAAAAACTCGAAGACGGAAAGTTAAAATATGCGCGGAGGTATGGCTAAAAATCGAAAAATAGTAGTTAAATAAAAATCATCTCCAGAAATAAAAACTAGAATAGATGAAGCTCGCTAAAACTTTACCAACAGAATACTTTTAGCTAGTAATCTTAATTTTAGAAAAACCAAAAATAGTTTGGCTCACTACATTTAAAGGTTCAATTTCACGGCTTTAAGGAGAAAGAATTTTCCCTATGGCTATGAATGCTGGTTCTATAGAGTAGGCGACATAAATTGATTATTTTATTACTAATTTTTAGAGGTTAAAGGTAACATCTCAATGGATGGTAAATACCTAAGTTAAACAGAAACTGGATAGAGGTTTTTTACTGAGAGGTGTTCATGATGGTTGGGGTTAAAAGAATATCAAGTAAGAGATAAATTGAGTCTAGAATGACATTTTATCTTAGTATTTTTTGCTTAGATTTTTATCACTTGGTATAAGCTAACTGGAGGATTACAAAGGCAATGGGGGAATAAACTTTTGAAGATATTTACTGTGGACGCGCCAGCGGCTTCTCGAAGAGTAGCTTTAGAAGCTTTTTGTAGGGCTATATAATTGGTGTCAAGTTACCCCTAAATTAGAGATTTTGTCTGGTGAGGTGAGAGGGGTGTTAGTTAGCTTAATTAATATTAATTGTTCTAAAGAAGAGACTATTAAATTAGTTTTTGGTTGTGCTAAGTCTGGCAAGTCTAAATCGTGGAAGGCGGCTTCTTATTGGTATGAGGAATTAAAGCACAAATACGATGATTTAGGAAGGTAAAATGGCTATGGATATAAAGAAGAAAAGACTATTTAAATTAGATGGATTTATTAAGCTATTAAAACTTATTAGTGTTGGGGTTGAAGTTTTTGCGATCGCAGGAATAGCAATCTATACTTGAATAGGCAATAAACCTGTAGATGAAGTCAAGGAGAAAACAGAAAAAACTACTAGTGTTTTACTTCCTGCTAATTATACAATTATTATGGGTAAACAGGATAATGAAGTAGTTATAAAGTTCCACAAACAAGCTTCAGAATTACACCTAAAGAATATATCTACTAAAGAGTCTAATTGCTTGCTCAATGGCGGCGGACTAAATTGTTTTTTAGCTACAGCTTACCAACCTAAATTAGACACAACTATTTCTGGCACAAAGCATAAAAACTAATATTTATCTTTACTTTGTTTTGATTCATTTTTCTCATTTAAAAATATTTGATAGTTTTTCAGAACTGTTTGAGTGTTGGGATGTTCTTCACCTAATGATTGTTTAAATATTTCAATAGCTTGTAGGAACAAAGGTTCAGCAGCTTCGTATTTTCCTTGTGACTCATATAATAATGCCAGGTTGTTGAGGTATATGGCACGTTCTGGATGATTTTCTGGGAGGGCTATTTTGTCGATTTCTATTGCTTGTAGGAACAAAGGTTCTGCTTCTTCGTATTTTCCTTGTTCACGATATAATCCTGCCAGGTTGTTGAGGTGTGTGGCAAGAGATGGATGATTTTCTGGGAGGGCTATTTTGTCGATTTCTATTGCTTGTAGGTACAAAGGTTCTGCTTCTTCGTATTTTCCTTGTGACTCATATAATCCTGCCAGGTTGTTGAGACCGCTGGCACGTTGTGGATGATTTTCTGGGAGGGCGATTTTGTGGATTTCTATTGCTTGTAGGTACAAAGGTTCTGCTGCTTCGTATTTTCCTTGTTCACGATATAATCCTGCCAGGTTGTTGAGGTGTGTGGCTATATCTGGATGATTTTCTGGGAGGGCTATTTTGTTGATTTCTATTGCTTGTAGGTACAAAGGTTCTGCTTCTTCGTATTTTCCTTGTGACTCATATAATAATGCCAGGCTGTTGAGGTGTGTGGCTATATCTGGATGATTTTCTGGGAGGGGGATTTTGTCGATTTCTATTGCTTGTAGGCACAATTGTTCTGCTGCTTCGTATTTTCCTTGTAC
>JAKQYE010000360.1 GCA_023356605.1 Trichodesmium sp. MAG_R02
GCTAATTCTTTCATGGATGCCTTAGTTCACTATCGTCGAGGTCTGGGATTACCAGGATTGAGTATCAACTGGGGAGGTTGGGGAGCTGTAGGGATGACAGCTCGTTTAGATACTGTCAATCGAAAACGACTGGAGAGTAGTGGGGTGACTCTCATAGAAACAGAAAGGGGGATGCAGGCATTGGAGTCATTGTTATCTGAGTCTCTCAGTCAAGTAGCAGTATTGCCTGTTAATTGGTCAAAATTCCTGAAGGCACTACCACGGGATCAAAAGACAATATTTATCGAGAATTTGATTTCTACTGAGTCATCATCAAGTAAAAAATCGGCATTTAGAGAACAATTAGAAGGTGCAGTAATTGCAGAACGTCAGGAGTTATTAACCAATCACGTTCGCTCTTTGATAGCTAAAACTTTAGGTTGGCCAGATCCACAAAAGATAGCAATGCACGAACCTTTTATTGACTTAGGATTAGATTCTCTGATGACAGTAGAATTGAAAAATAGATTGGAATCAAGTTTAGAGACAAATTTGAGTTCTACATTGTTATTTGACTATCCTACTCTGAAGGCGCTGGTAGAGTATTTACCTGATGTTATTCCTCTGGAATTTTCTGTAACAGATAGCTCAGATAAAGAAGATAATTCTGGTGAAGAAATTGATTTTAAAGCTGAAGTAATTGTAGATCCGACAATTGTTATTAGCACTACAGTTAAGCAGAATATTGTGGAACCTCAGAATATTTTCTTAACAGGAGCCACAGGTTTTATTGGAACTTATTTGCTTGATCAGTTATTGCAAAAAACTTCAGCAAATATATACTGTCTAATTCGGGCTAATGATATTGATTCAGCTAAACAGAAACTCAAAGATAAACTAGAATCTTATTGGCTCTGGGATGAGGAGAAATTTGGCTCTAGAGTTATTCCTGTAGTTGGAGATTTATCTAGTAAATTGTTCGGATTACCAACAGAAGAGTTTGACTTCCTTGCCAACCAGATTGATGTTATTTATCATAGTGGAGCTTGGACTAATCATCTTTACCCTTACAGTATACTCAAACCAACTAATGTTATAGGAACTCAAGAAGTTTTAAGATTGGCTGGTCAAACTTATGTCAAACCTGTACATTTTATGTCTACTTATATAGTTTTATTATCATCCACTAAAGAGCAGGGTACAGCCATTCTTGAATCTGAACCTTTAAGTGATGAAGCTAATAATTTGACAAATGGTTACTTCCAAAGTAAATGGGTAGCAGAAAAGTTAGTAGCAGCAGCGAGGGAGCTAGGAATTCCTACTTCTATATATCGTTTAACGACGATAACAGCAGATGCTAACAGTGGTGCTAGTAGGATTGATGACATAGTTTGTCGCTATGTTATGGGTTGTATTGAATTGGGAATGGTGCCAATTTTAGAAGGTAAATTAGAGAACTGGGTTCCTATAAATGAAACAACTAAAGCAGTTGTTCACTTGTCTCAGCAAGAGGGTTCTTTGGATAAAACATTTAATTTAGTTAATCCGAAATCCACATCTTGGAACAATGTATTTGATTTTATTTGTTCTTTAGTTCCTTCTGTGAAAAGAGTTTCATCAAGTGATTGGCAGATAGCCTTATCAAATCATCCCGAAAACTCGGTGTATCCTTACTTTTTTGGAGTGCAAGCTGGAACTGGCCAATTGACAGAAAAAGAGTCGGATATTCTTTCAGGAGTTACCATTGACGATCGCGACACTAAGAATGGGTTGCTCGGCAGTGAAATCGCCTTTAGCTCTATAGACAAAGAATACCTGGAAAAAATGCTTGCATATTTGAACAAAAGTGGCTTTATAAACTTACCTTCTTAAAGCTAATATCATGTCCGGCAGCATCAGTCTTGTATAGTAAATAGGCAACAGGCAACAGGCAATAGGCAACAGGTAAGAAAAAACTTAAATTTCCTGTAGATATCCACGCTAACTTTTACACAAACGATACAAACGGACATGATATAACTTAGAAAAAAAAAGCTACTTCTTCATTAATGGATAATGGATAGTTATACCAATGTGCGCTGGCATATTTACAAATTACAGGAGGTGTCCAATAGCTAATATCAAATCCGGTAGTATCGGTATAATTCAAGGCGGTAGGGGTTTGGAGGCCAAACCCTTACAAGCTAGGAGTTTTAGCCAATACTGATGTTATAACCTTATTATCCAAAGCAAGCGGATTTGATATAAAACCTTATATGATAAGCTATTCATTCTGCCTATTGCCTGTTGCCTGTTGCCTGCGCGCAGCGCTGTAAAGGAAATATTATTTCTTTTTTTCTCCTTCAGGACTTACGCATGAGGAACGGAATTTAAAGGTTTGAGATTGCTTTCCTTTCCTACGGAATGCTACGCAAACGGAATGCTCCGCAAACGCTGTCGCTTGCTATCGCAAAGCTGCGCTGAGGCAATGACGGAAATACTTTATTTTGCCTAAGTCCTATCCTTTTAAGGAGAGGCAATAAAGCCGAATTGATTAATTATCTATTATCCATTGGTAAAAATGTAGCTTGTTTTTCAATTTTTACAATTGCTATATGATATAATAAGACCAAGTATTCAACTAGATGTGCATAATAGGCATCCTCTAAAAAAAATAAATAATTAATTAAGGAATAAAAATGACACAAGGAACAGAAATGACAGATACTATAATTTCCAAAGATGCTTTTGTCGGAACATGGAAACTTGTTGAAGTGAAATCTGTAGATAACCAACAAAAAGTTAGTTATCCCTACTGCCAAAATCCTGTAGGCTACACCATATATACTCAGGATGGATATATATCATCCTCAATTATAATGAGGAATCGTCTGGGTTTGGGATTACCTATACAAGAAATATATAATATCGCGTATGGTGGAAAAGCCAAAATAACAAATTTATTTAAATATCTCAGAGCAACTGTTAGATATATTCAGGCAGGGAACAAGTATGCTAGTTATATTTGTAAATATGAAATTAGAAATAATAAACTTATTTACCATATTGAAGTTAGTCTAGTTCCAGATTTTGTTGGTACAGATAGAGAAATGGCTTTTGAGATTTCAGAAGATACACTTGTAATAACTAGACTATATGGGGAGAATAAGGATAATAGTATTATCACTAATTGGCAACGTGTTTCTTAGGACTCACTGAGTAACAAGCAAATTGAGTCTTTTTCGTTCAGATAAAGGCTCGAATAAATATTATATAGTAACAATTAACATATTTCTTGTGAAGGAAGCAAAACTATGACAAAACTGCCAGACGGTCCCAAAACTCCCAAGCTTTTGCAGCAACTTCATTGGTTAAGCGATCCCATAGGCTATATGGAAGCAGCTTCTCGACAGCCGTATCGGGATATTTTCCAGGCAGAGCCAGTTGGTTTGGGCGAGTCTCCCTTGTTCGTTAGTCACCCCCAAGCATTGCAGCAGATTTTTACCGATCCCAAGAGCTTTACAGCTCCTGGAGATATGAACAAAATTTTGACTCCTTTTATAGGGGACTACTCAATGATAACTCTGTCAGGAAGTAGCCATCGACGTCGGCGTCAGATGGTGATGCCTTCCTTTCATGGCAATCGCATGATCTTCTACGGTAAACTAATTTGCAACCAGGCATCTTTGGCGGTAAGTAAATTGAAAATGGGTCAAATATTTTCGGCTCGTACTGCCATGCAAGAGATATCCCAACAAGTAATCTTACAGTCCCTGTTTGGCATCAAGGAAGAAGAACGAGCTGAACTCCTCAATCAAGGTATGAAGAACCTATCGGCGATTTTTGATTCTCCCTTAAATTACATTTGGATGTTTTTACCGATACTGCAAAAAGATCTTGGTCCCTTGACTTCCTGGGGGTACTTTTGTCGCGAAAGGCAGCAAGTTGACGAAATTATTTACTCTGAAATTAGAGAACGACGCGCCTCACCAGATCCCAGCCGCACGGATATTCTTTCCCTATTGGTAGCTGCCCGAGATGAAGCTGGTCAACCCATGAGTGATGTTGAAATAAGAGACCAGTTAATGAATCTGCTGATTGCTGGTAACGAAACAGCTGCAACGGCAATGGCTTGGGCGCTGTACTGGATTCATTATCTGCCTGAAGTTGGGAAAAAGCTATTGGCAGAACTGGATACTTTGGAGGAAAACCACGATCCGACGAGCATTGTTCAATTACCTTATTTGACTGCTGTCTGCAATGAAACCCTGCGTATTTATCCCATAGCAATGACTTTATTACCACGGGTTGTACAACAACCAGCTGAACTATTGGGCTATTCTTTGTCTCCTGGAAAAGTTTTAATTGCTTGTGTTTATCTGACTCACCACCGTGAGGATTTATATCCTGAACCGAAGCAGTTTAAGCCCGAGCGTTTTTTAGAACGTAAATACTCTAACTATGAGTTTCTGCCTTTTGGCGGTGGGAGCCGTCGCTGTATTGGCGACGCCTTTGCCATGTATGAAATAAAGTTGATATTGGCAACTATTCTATCAAAATATAAACTAGAACTGGCCGAACACAAACCCGTTAAACCTCAGCGTCGAGGTATTAATATTACGCCAACTGGGGGTGTAAAAATGGTAATGAAAGGTCAGCGATCGCAGCAAGAAACACCTGTAGCTGCGACTGTATAGAACCTATACCAGGTTAACATTTTCTCTATTTCCCGCTATATATAATCTATGCTTTATCAACTAATCCTCTGAGCCATCTTTTACTTTCTTTATTGAAAATACTGGTACTACCTTTTGATTTCTTTTTCTTGCACTTTTTATTGGGCTCTCTGGTCCAGATTTGTAGGTCTAAAATTCCTAATGGAACTCCTTGTGAACTGACTGCCAGGGTTGAATGGACTTTTAATCCTCTAACATATTTTTGAGAACAAGTTTGTCCAAAGCCTTTGTCCCAAGTCTTGCCCTTGTGATGAGTAAAATTAAAGTCACTGGTGTCT
>JAKQYE010000361.1 GCA_023356605.1 Trichodesmium sp. MAG_R02
TGATGAGCATGTTATTTTGTTGTGGCCAGAGGCTGTTTGTATTCTGGCCTCTAATTTAAAAGAAGTTGGCTAGATGGCGCCCACTGTCTGCTTTGAAATACTTTTTCATTCATAACACCTAAAACCTAACACCTAACACCTAACACCTAACACCTATCTTTTATGGATTTTGAGTTTATAAAATCTTAATGTATAACTTTAACGAAACGGTATTATAATTTAGGGGGCCAAAGAGTATGGGTAAAACTTTGTAGCAGTTTATTATAGACTAAAATCACAAATAAAAAAAATCAAAAAATGAATGTCGATATCCAGAATAAAACTGATAAAAATCAACTTAATTATTTGACCCTACAAATATCTGATTTAAATGTATTTAATGGAGAAAGTCATATTCTGCGTAATGTTGATTTAAGTGTGAAACGGGGGGAAATGGTATGTTTAATTGGTAGAAATGGAGTGGGCAAAACAACATTATTAAAAACAATAATGGGATTACTAAAACCGCGGAGAGGAACAATTAAATTATGGGGTAAGAGGATTGCTAACCTGACAACAGACCAACGGGCTCGCCTAGGTATTGGTTATGTACCCCAAGGTAGAGAAATTATACCCAGATTGACAGTAAAAGAAAATTTATTGTTAGGTTTAGAAGCCAAAAAAGAAGGTAGAAAAGGAAAGGATGAAATACCTGAAGAAATATTCAAGTTATTTCCTACTTTGAAAACAATGTTGTTGAGAATGGGAGGAAACTTGAGTGGAGGTCAACAACAACAACTAGCGATCGCTCGTGCATTGATGGGTAAACCAAACTTACTTCTGTTAGATGAGCCAACTGAAGGTATTCAGCCCTCTATTATTTTAGAGATAGAAACTGCACTCAGAAATATTATTGAAAGCAGAGGTATTTCTGTCCTCCTGGTAGAACAACATCTCCATTTTGTACGCAAAGCAAACCGATACTATGCAATGCAGAAAGGAGGAATTGTTGCATCAGGAAATACCATGGACCTAACTCAAGAGGTAATCCAAAGATTTTTAGCAGTTTAATTTGGAAAGGAATTTAGGTGACTAGAATCAATTCATCCAACGCTACTCCTAAATATAAGTGGCAAGAGAATATAGAACATAAAATTAACCCTAGTAGATGGAATTCTAATTTGATTCAACGTTTTACAGTAACCATCACTTTGCTCACCCTAACTTTTGGATGTATACCAGCTCGACAGTTTAAAAACAGGATATCTTCTACCTTAGAGAAAAATCCTATCTCAATTAATAATTGTGATTTAATTTCACACCAAGAAAATAACTCTCAAATTTCAACTCTTGCCTCTCACAATTCTAGTTCTACTCGAAAATGTGCTTCTATTGACCCTTTTAGTCAAGCAGTTAGGTTTGCTACAAAAGCCTCAAACTTAGCTCAATATGCAAGGACTAAACAACAATGGGATAGAGTAGCACAAGAGTGGGTACAAGCAGTAGCTTGGATGCAAGCAGTACCGCCAGAAAACCCTAGGCGTGTTTTTGCTGAGAAAAAAGTTGCTGAGTATATGAGAAACCTAGCTTATTCTCAACAACAAGCGGCTTCTGCTCCCTCTGAGTTTAACCCTGTTTCTTTCAATAGTGATATTCTTGATATCCAGTTAAAACTTTATCTGTCTTACATTGCCACTGTCGGTGTGCCAGATGTTTTAATTGTTGGGAGTTCTCGTGCTTTATATGGGGTTGCCCCCCAACAACTACAACAATATTTGATGGCTAAAGGTTATCCTCGGTTAAATATATTTAATTTTGGTATTAACGGCGCTACCGGTCAAGTAGTTGACTTTCAACTTCGACAACTTTTAAGCTCTAACCAACTGCCAAGATTAATTATCTGGGCCGATGGAGTGCGAGCTTTTAATAGTGGGCGAGTGGATCGAACTTATAATTCAATTGTTGCTTCTGAGGGTAAAAGACTATTACTTTCTGGCATTCGTCCCCAGTTACCTCAAGCTCAGTCTAATTTTGCTTCTACTTGTTATCAGTTTCCTCAAGCCCATAATGTATTTTCACCTAGTCCCAATTTTCCCTTGGCTACATTGCAGGAGAAGACAATAATGGTTGGGGATAATCCTCTTAAATCGAATAACTATACAAAACATTTCTATACATCTATTAGAATTTTTCAGAAAAGGTTCTCAAACCTTGATTCTCCCGTTCCTCAATCAGGATTTTTGGACAGGCCTATTAAGCAAATTTCCTCAAACTCAACCTCCTATACCCAATACTCTACTCAAGTTGTACAAACAGTAGCGATCGCTAATGCTGCTAATGCTATTGATGCTAATGGGTTTCTGGCAATAGATGGACAATTTAATCCTTCCTATTATTATCAGCGACAGCCTTATGTTGCAGGGCTTTACGATGGCGACTATGCTAGTTTTTATCTTGGAGGTATTCAGGGGACAGCTTTAAATTCTGTTGTTAATTTTACTAAATCTCGAAATATTCCTTTAGTTTTTGTTAATTTACCTCTATCTGATAGCTATTTAGACTTTGTACGTTGGTCTGCTGAAGAGGAATTTGATCCGTGGATGCAACGTCGGGCCAAGGAAAATGACTTTATATTCTTGAATTTTAATTTATATCAACCCCAACTAGCTAAAAATGAATACTTCTTCGACCCTAGTCATTTAAATCGTTATGGTGCTGGTGCTGTAGCTCGTTATCTTGCTGCTAATGCCGAAATTGCTTGGCCACGTTAAAGAAATCACAAGTTACAAGTTACAGGAAGCAAATCGTTAAAAATATTACTGAGCCCTATTTATTATTTGACCTTACCCACTCTTTTATATCAGGACTTACGCAGGTATGCTACATATAGCGTACTGTCAACTAGGAAATTGCCAATTACTTAAATTAGTTTTTTTTTCGGATAGATATTACTTTTAATATATATTCAAAAAAGGTTACAAGATGTTAAATTAGTTTGCTAAAATATTTAATTTTTAGACAATAATGATATGACTATATTAGTTCTAAAAAAACGTTGATGATACAGGCCGTGATTGAAAAATACAAAAAAGTTCAAGACTTAAATTGGAATGAAGCTGAAAAATTTGCAGGAAAAAGAGTTAAAATTAAAGGCTTTCCATGAGACAAAAAAAGTGAAAATTTTTGGATTATGTGTATCTGCCAACTGAAGGCGAATATATTGTCACTAATGACTTAAATCAATCATCGCGCCAATTGAAGTAGATTTTGAATCTCAAACTCGATGGAACATCGAAGATATGAATGAGAAATTAAGCAATTAATTAGATTGGAAAGAATTAGAAAAAAATGTAAAACACAATCCAGAATAGATTATTAGCAGACAGAACCAAAAAATTTGGAGTTAATCAACCAGCTATATTTTATGATTTGAAAAGAATAAAAATTACTAGAAAAAAAAACTTCGTTATAGAGAAATAAATACAGAAGAAAGAATAAAATATTATCAGCAAACCTCGAAATTTTATCAAAAAATTTGGAAGTAAAAGCCTTGAATTTATTTATAAATCAGGATTTGAATATAATCAATACTGTATTTATACCTGGTAAAAGAAAGGGAAAAAAGTTTATGGTGAGCCAGAATAAAAACGAGGAAAAAGAGAAAATTTAGTAGCCTGGAGAATAAAAAAGGAAGAAATTTTAATGGCACCAATTATATTTAAAGGAACCCTAAATGCCGTGGGATTTGAACAATGGTTAAATCAACATTTATTACCATCATTAAAAAATCCCAGTGTACTGCTGCATGGATAATTCACCAATTCTCACGAAAAAACGTTATTAGAGAATTAGTAGAAGCAGGGAGTCATCAATTACTATTTTTGCCAAAATACTCTCCTGATTTAAATGACATAGAACATAATTTTAGTGCATTAAAAAGAGCTAGAATGTATCCAGATATCAACACATCTCTTGATGCAATTATTCTTAATTATTGTACCAAATAATGTCTGATGATTCTTTAAGATGACTATAATTAATTCTTAGTTGAAATTAGTTTAGGATTGAAATAGTAGTCTGACTTAAGAACATAACTCAATTAAATGGACACCCTAGAATCTCAGATATGATATGACTAAGGATATAACTCCGTGGTTCAATGAAATTAAAGCTCTTCAACAAAAAATAGTCGAACTACAAATAGAATTAAATGCCACTGAAAATACTGCTTCTAAGTGGCGTCAACTATACAATACTGAAGCTCAACAGCGAAGAAATGAAACTCAACAGAGTCAAGAACATATTGATCACCTAAAAACCAAAGTCCAGGAATTACAAAAGGGTTTTTCCTCTGTCAAAGACGATGGATATGAAAGTCTAACAACTATTGAAAAGCAAATTGAAGATTTACAAACCTTGGATGAATGTAAGGCCAAAATTATTGAGGTGGGTCAAGAACGGGATTACCTTATTGAAAAAGTCCAAGAATTAACAGAAGCTCTTCAGCAAGAGCAAACTAGTCATGCAGATACTCGTAGAAGTTTAACAAATGCCTTGTCAGATACAGTCAACCTTTTGGCCAAAGCCAAAGCAGCTAAACAGCAAAAATCAGGGACTAACCCCAACCTTCAGCTATAATTGTTTTAATTAAGATTGATACAAAAATTGAGTATAATAAAATTAAGTCAATTATAAACTATTTTTAACCATGCCCTACAGTTTAGACTTATAGTCGTTTTAATTAAACTTGAACAATGGTATGATCAACATTTATTACCATCATTAAAAATTCCCAGTGTACTGCTGCATGGATAATTCACCAATTCATAGAAAAAAGGTTATTAGAGAATTAGTATAAGCAGGGGGTCATCAATTAGTATTTTTGCCAAAATACTCTCCTGATTTAAATGACATAGAACATGATTTTAGTGCATTAAAAA
>JAKQYE010000362.1 GCA_023356605.1 Trichodesmium sp. MAG_R02
CCCAAATTGAACGTGGTTTTAGATTAATCATTGAGCCACAATTTTTTGCCGATAGTTTTTTTGTCAAAAAACCAGAAAGAGTAGAAACAATACTGTTTATTATGTCACTGTGTTTATTAGTATATAATCTAGGGCAAAGAGAACTGAGAAAAACTTTACTTTGAAGCAATAGTTAGCGTGAGAAACCAATTAGGAAAACTAACAAATACTCCGACATTAAGATGGATATTTCAATGCTTTCAAGTCGTACATTTATTGAGAATTAATCAATCGCCAAAAGTGGTAAATCTTACAGAAGAAAGGAGCTTAATTTTAGAGTTTTTACCCTCGAGTTGTCAAAAATATTATCTGGGAAACAATAATAAGAAGCGATAGACTTCCAGTCCGCTTCGCGATCGTACTACTTGAAGAGCTAAAAAAATAATTTATGCGAACAACATGCCCTGTATTTCCTCCTGTATGTTATGCTGCCAAAAGAAATCCCTGGTTTGCCCAAAATATTCATGCCACTAATTTTTTGTGTTCTATAGAATTAATTTGTTTAATTTGTTGGCTCAAAATAGTAATGATCAGGACTTACGCACAGGCACTACATCTAGTGAAAGCGAATGCCATTTGCCCCTACATATAGCGTTTTAAAGGTTGATTTGCGTAAGTCCTGATGATAATTCATGTATCTTTTTGTACTACAGAATGAAGTGCGGAATGTGGGATATAAGAGTTTTCCATGACCGATGTTTTAACATCATGTATTAGCCTGAAAGGCTTGTTATACCTATTTTAAAGTGGTTTTCAAGCCAACAAGTCGCACAATAAACCCAGTTTCCACACTTTCTAAAATTACCCGCTACTCAAACGCCGATAAACCGTCACCAACCCATTCACATCTCCAACATTCCCTGGAAACAACACCACAGGTAACTCAGGAAACTTAGGATGGTCCGTAGGAGTTCGCACGATCGAACAACCGGCTAAAACCTGACCTAACAACCTGGCAGTAGTCAAAGCCAAACCTTTGCTCAGAGTATCATTAGAAGTAATTCCACCTTTACTAATTAAAAATCCAATACCCTCCGGTAAACCCCGAACAATATCCATTAATAATTCCGACACTGCCACACCAAACTCTAAACGCACCCGTACATTTTCAAAAGTCAACTCCTTGCGACTGGTATAGATAACAGGAGTTTTCCCTTCTGCATGAACAGCATAAACTTTTTCCAGAATATTTTTGAGTAAAGTAGCTCTAGGATCAGGAAAACCTTCAACTAAATGAGATACATCTACCTCTACACCCACTACTTCAGATTCCTCCTGTAATAACCTTTCCAACTGTTGAGTAGACTTCTTAACGTGAGAACCCACAAGAATTATACCTGGTGTCCCACCCCTGACATATTGTCTCATCTCCTCCGCAGCTAGAGGTTGAGGACCCAAAGCAGCAAGGGAAGTTAAAATACTGGCAGCACTCCGCAACAGAAACTTTTTACCAAGACTAGCTGCTGCTAATAAATCATAGGCAAATCTGTCTAAGTCTGCTTGAGTTTCTCCATCCACAACTCCACATTGGTTGCCAGTCAATTTCATCAAACGTTCTAAACTGCCAGAACGAATATCATTAAGTGTAAATCTTTCTACAACTGCCCCTTTAATATGCCCTTGAGTTTTCTCCTCCACATAATCAGGCAAATAACTATAGGTGTAGCCAAATACGGAATCTTTGGCAAATTCTGTTTTGTGAACTGGGGTTTCTACACCATTGACCATTAGATAGTGGGTACTGTTACGGGTGACTCTTCCGCATTCAAAAAATGCTGGAACCAGGAAATGAGCATCAAACTGACCCAGTTCAGCTGCAATAACATCAGTTTCTATTGGGTAGTGACCCCGTAGAGTAGAGTCAGAACGACTGACGACTAAAAAATCTTGAATATTTGATTGAGCGATCGCCTTTTTCAGATTATGAGTGACTTCTCCCGTCACAGTTGCTGCTTGTTCGGGAGTCAGAGCGCGGGTATTGGAGAGGATAAAAAATATGGGAGATTCATCAAGTAATCCTAATTTTAGGGTTTCCACATCCCACTTAGTTAGGAGTAAGCAACTATGAACGGTTTGGGAACCTGTGGGATCATCATCTATCACAATAATTTTAGGTTTGTTAGTAGTCATATTTTTGATTAAATAATCCAATCTTAGAAAAAAATAGCATGAGGGAATAATGAAATAACCCCTAAATTTCCTAGGTTAGGAAAAGTCGTACAAGGTGTATTACTCTAATTTTGTATACTCAGTTTCGACTTTTGTAGTTTGAAATTCATCTGTGGCTTACCGACATTATAAGTCAAAGCATAACTATTAGCTAATATCCCAAACCATAAACCAGGAAAACGAGGTTCTAACCAAGGTTGAATCCAACGGGCAAAACTAGGGAACCATTCTAATAACGAACTTACCAAACTAAACAAAGTAAAATTGATATAACTTCTCGTCCAAAGTAATATTTCCTGAAAATTAATAAAATCTAGAATCCATAATAAGAGATAAGGATTTTTTCTAGCTGCTTTAAGAGCTAATTTTGTAAAAATCCACCAATTAGCTCGGTCTTTAATAAAAGCATCTGCTACTTCCGGGGGTGAGTCTGCTAATAGCCCAAAAAATGTATTCAAAATAGAATTAATTCTTTGGGGAGGTAAATATTTACCCGTGGGCACCATCATACCTTTAGAAAATAACCAAGTAATCGCAACATTGCTTTGATAAGCACGAATTTTATTTAAGTAATTAGCACTAAGTAAATTGTATTTTAAAGCAGTATCCAAAAGCTCAGTTAAACGAGGTAAATTTCTGACCAAAGAGCCAAAACCAGTAAATACCAAAGGAGACTGGAGAGAAGCAGCATCACCAATACAAACTAAACGGTCAAAAGCAATTTGGCGATCGCTACCTTTAATACTAAAATGCCCAGGAATATAACCAAAAGTTGGCTTTTTCCATACTAATTTCTCCATATCACAGCGTCGATATTCTGGCAAAATAGTGAAAAAATCCTCATACATTTCTAACAGAGAACCAGGATTTTCAGGATGAACTTGATGATAATGAAATAGATAAATTGTTAATTCATTACCAGCACCTGGGAACAACTCCCAAATCAATTGTCTACCACGAGAGATATCCCCATGACTATTCAGAACATCTCCATAATTTGAATCCCAAACACCTACTTCAAATCCACCATCAATTACTGCTCCGACTGTCGGACAAACACTATCAAAAGCACGTTTACCATTTAATTGCCAAGCGATAGGAGAAGCAGTACCCATGGCATCTACTAACAAACGCCCACAGAAAATTTCTTCAGTTTTGCTAGATAAATTTTGAGTATAGATTATAACTTTTCCTGGTTCAATGTCAGCTTTAATAAATTCTGTTTCATCGATGATTTTTCCTCCAGCTTCTTGTAGTTTTGTTCCACATATATTCAGTAACTTTTCTGAATATAATGAGAGATTTAAAACTGTCGGAGTATGGAGAATCGCTGCTTTACAAAAATCAGGGTTATTAGCATCAAAAAATTTATTAAATCCATCTTTATATTCTCTGGCAATTAAATTTTCTATTTCTGCGTTGGTAAATAAACCTAAGTCAATTAAACCCTGAAGTTCTGAGCGAGAAATATTCCATTCTCGATTCATTTTACCGAAAGGTAACCGTTCCAATAATAAGACTTTATATCCCAATCTTGCCATAACTGCTGCATGAATAATTCCCAGAGCACCACCAACATAAATTAAGTCATATTCAATTAAATTATTATTTGTTTCAGAGTCTTTTTTCCAAAGTACTTGTTTTGGTTTTTGAGGATTTTTAACTGCTTCACACCAACGTTTTTCCCACCAATATAAACGGTTGAGGTCATATTCTCCTTGAGGCATTTTTTGAAAGTATTTGACTGTGAGAGGATAATCTGATGCTAAAGCCGTAAAAATTGACTGATTTGATAGATCGACTGTGGGAGGTTCTGGGTAATTTAAAGGAAATTCTTTTTGCAAATTAGTAGTTAAATTTGAGGTAAATTTTTGTTGTATTGGAGAGATATTTCCTTGGGCAAATACTTTCAAATAGGTAGTTCTTTGTAATGACCAGACAAATACAGAAATTTTCTGGGTTGGAGCTTCCGGAAATTTGATAATAAAGCCATCTGGAGTTATAATTTTTTCGCCGAAACCAGGTTCAAATTGAGATTGTAACCATTGACAAACGGTTTTTGTATCTGGTGTTGGCACTTCTAGGTAGAGAATTTGTTTCATCTGTTTTTTTCCAGTCACTTAGCTTTATAAGTTGAAATTGATAAATACCAAAAATAGTATTTTAGCAGTTTATGGTAAAAAATTATAAATTGTAGCTTAGTCTACTGCTTTCTGCAAACAAATTTACATTCATTCTATATAATAATCTATCCATTGATTGTGGCAATTTATATAAGATTTAAATGGTTGAGAAAAAGCTATACCAGATTCTTGGGCAGGCAAAGGCAATACTTTTATTGGTAATGATGTTTGGATGTTATGGAACAACAATTATCCCTGGTATTTAAGTAAGACATGGAGCAATTATTACGACAAATTATGTAGTTACAAAGAATGTTGAAGTATACATTATTTTGGGTGGAAATCCTGGTAGTAACTTCGGAAAATATTTGAATAAGATATTATTAAAGAGTTGTTACGAATTCATTACCATCACCAGTTCTCATAAACAATGGTATTCCACTATCACTACAAAAATATCAAATCTAATACACATTGTTTTAAATCTGGCCGATGGTCACGTGAATATCCCTTTGTAATTAATATTGGTCTTTCTTGATCGTTTTTAGCAATTTCAATATTATTATATTCCCCATGTAGATGAAATG
>JAKQYE010000363.1 GCA_023356605.1 Trichodesmium sp. MAG_R02
AGTTACAAGCAAGTTCAAACCATCTTGGGGCAAGCTTTTGAACCCACATCACTCAAAAAAAAATCGGGTGATACTCGCTTATTAACCTATTGATTTGTGATGACTTCCTACCCCATACTATAAGTCTAAATACTTGCTCAAGTTTTACCATCTTTGCATACTACATTTTGTCGTGCGGAATGTGGGATTTAACATTTTGCAAACTTATTTTTATAGATATTACTTTTAATATCTATCCGAAAATAACTAATTATAGTATTGACAATTCCCTAGTTGACAGTACGCTATATATAGCGTACCTGCGTAAGTCCTGTATAGATAAGATATCATCTCATAATGGATAACCCTAAAATTGATTTAGGAGAAATAGTGAGAAAAGTTATTCAGGACTTACGTAAAGGCACTACTTGTAGTGTAAATATCTGAATTTATTGTCAAAAATGCACTATATATGGAGGCACTGCGTAAGTCCTGTTATTGAAGAAGTTCGATCTTGTCTCATATATTTACCTCTTGATTGACAGGAATTTTCTCTATATTAAAATTTTCAAGTTTTTGGTCAAAGGAATAGCCCTTAGAGGGAAGTTAAAAGTAATCTCTGGCTAAAAAATAAGGTCTCCTACCCATTTTAAAGGGATAAAAAAAATTGGTAGTGGTGTACAAGTAGTGATTTTTGCAGTTAGACTCCTGACAGTAAAAGGGGTTTACTTATGAATATCACTACATCTACAGGACTACCAAAAAATTAACTGTAGTATTTCAAAACTCTGATTCAGCGGTTGGTACTGATAACTGAAATGACTGAGCTTTTGCTGCCAAAATGCTGCGCAAACTGGATTTACGAATCTCAATACCCTAAATGCGTAGTGCGATAAAAAATAATCCCAACCATATTAAAAAACAGTACCGGGTTAACTGTAATGCCCGATCAATAGTTTCTGCCGTGATTGGATGAGTGGCGTCTCCCAATAATGGTTTATGTTTAACCACTCCCTTGTAAGAATTGGCACCACCCATTTGTACTCCCAATGTGGCAGCATAGGCACACTCACTCCAACCAGCATTGGGACTTGGGTCTTTCACTGCATCCCTTTGACATATTCTGCAAACATATAGAGGTTTGCCGGAGAGAAATGCTATAGTCACTACATTTAAACGACAAGGTAACCAGGTTAGAACGTCTTCTAGTTTCGCACTAAACCATCCTAGATCGGTATAGGGTGCTTCTTTATAGCCTACCATTGAGTCTAATGTACTGGCAGCTTTGTAAGCAAAGGCCAAAGGTATACTACCTACATTAGGTATTATTGCTCCTAATAAAGCATAAAACAATGGTGCTATTACTCCATCTGTAGCATTTTCTGTAACTGTTTCCAAAACTGCACGAAATATTTCTGTAATTGATAATTTTGCTGTATCTCTACCTACATATAAACTTAATTTTTGGCGTGCTTGAATTAAATTACCACGACAGGCAGGTTGAATTACCTCTTTAGCTGCGACATTTAAGCTTTTACCAGCAAAACAGCTAGCTAATAGAATGCTCTCTGATATTATTCTTAATAAAGGAAATTGGACAAAATTTCTTCGTAAAGTTTGAACAATTAACCAGCTGATAACTCCACTACCAAAAACAAGAGTGATGGTCAGTAAAATACCTGCAAATTTTAGTACAAACCTAGAGAAATTATCTCTATAATGTTTACTGATTTGAAAAATCATTTGAGTGTAATGAGTAATTATCCATCCCATAACTTTTACAGGATGTGGCCAACTCCAAGGATCCCCTATCAAATAATCTAGGTAAGCAGCTATAAAAATAACAATTAAGCTATAGTTATAAGTCACAGGAATTCAATAATTATAAATTTTATGAAGTGAACAATTCTTGCTAATCATCTAACTACTGATTAACTTTTACAATTTTACACTTAAACTATCAAAAACTAAATGACAAAACTTGTTTCTTCTCCTACTACAGTTTGCCAACTACGGACATCGTAATATAAATCTTCTAAGGAAATATTGTAAAGAGCTTCAGAAAGTTTTTTGTGCATTCGATTCCAAATACAATAGGTAACCCAGTCTTCTGCCTGGCTAGGATTAGGAACATATTTCAAGAAAGGTTCAATTGTTTCACCAACAGATTCTAGTATTTCTCCTAGAGATATTTGAGCTGGTAATTTTGCTAGTTGATATCCACCCTGAGCTCCACGAAATGATACAACTAAACCTCCACGGCGCATCTCTATTAGTAACTTTTCAAGATAGGTTGTAGGTATGTCTTGACGTACTGCTATTTCTTTGACAGAAACTGGAGTATTACTTTGTTGTAAGCTTAAATCTAAAAGTGCCTTAACACTATAATGTCCACGAGTAGTTAGCTTCATTGTATACTATCTTAATTAAAAGGGGCTAAAGTAATTTATTGCTGCAACTATATCAAATGGCCATTCAACTAAACTAGTTAATACTTGATAGTTGATTGCTCAATGCTTAATATTACATACTATATAGATGATTGTTGAATTTAATAAATCACTATTCTTAGATTATTGTCTTAAAAATTTAATCGAATAAGTGAAATATTCAGATAATTAGTGTAATATGGTCTTACGGGCAAACATCAACCTATTATTTATTGGAATTTAAAAAAGCCAAGACAAAAGTTGATAACTGCACTCAAGTGTTATAGGACTGACAACATGGGTAAAAAGAAAAATTCTGACCCCTTACAAGGAGAAGATTTGCTTCAAAAAGTCAAAGATTTAGGTAACCTAAGTAAGGAAGAGAAAGCTAGAGGATGTGGCTACTACACCGTTACTAAAAATGGTGTTGAACGAGTTAACATGATGAAATTTTTAAATGCTTTAATTGATGCTGAAGGTATTAAATTAGACGGAAAACAAAATGGTGGTGGGCGTGGGGGACGTTCTGCTAGTTATAGGATTAGTGTACAATCCAATGGTAATTTACTAATTGGTGCAGCTTATACCAAACAAATGGATTTACAGCCAGGAGATGAGTTTGAAATTTCCTTGGGACGCAAACATATTCATTTGCGTCAAGTAGATACAGATGTAGATGTGGGTGTAGATGAAGAGGATGTAGAAGAGGAAGTAGCAACAGCATGATTTTAAGTTAAGGCTAAATATTTGACATATTACGATGGGAAACCCCCGTCTCTTTTAGAGCGGGGATAAGAACAAGTAGGCTCAATTAATTAGCTTAAGCAGTCTTAGCTTTCCTCTACTATTATTTATTACATCAAGTTAGAACAAGTTTTGCTACAACGAATCTTTGTTCGTAGGAGCAAAGTTTATCCAAATATCAAGGCTAAACACTTGTAGGAAGCAAGGATAGTGTTTTGTTTATACCCCCTTGGCTAAAAGCATTTTGAAAGCAAATATAGATAGAAAGTAAACACAACGTATTTGGTGTCAATAATCGCCATTCGCCCTACTCTCTCTGAGGGGGACTTGACAGTGAGATAAAAATTTACTATACCCATCTAAACTTATATAATACTAAGGGATATTGTAGCAGTGTGAGTAATGAGCGAAAACTATGTGAATAAGTAGCTTGAGCTTCCTTGGGATTTGAAGTCTGGGTCGTAGATAAGTTACAGACATCGTCAGTGGTATTCTGTAAAACAAACACCGAAGCTAGCTCCCAAGCTTATGCAATCACGCTTATGTTAAGTTTGGGTAAGTTGAGCAGAACGGCAAAGCTATTTCGTTATATTGCTTTCCCAGGAAATTCGGGAAACTAATTGGAAGTAATTCCATTTCTCAAAAACTTTTCTACCCGTATCTTGAGTACGGAACCCACCCCTAACTCTTATGAAGGGGAAGTAGGGGAGTAAAGGACTAGTAAACAGAAGAATAATTAACACACCCTGATAGATGGAGGGATGGCCATATGGGGAGATAGCAAGACCGTTTCATTCTAAAATTTGGCGATCGCCTAACAATGGAAATTAAAGGCTATTTTATCTCTTTTTTTCTCTCTGAATATCTAATCCTAGAAAAAAAATAGGGAAATCGCTGTATATTAAAGGCTTTTAGAGCCCTAACTAGATTATATAGTCATTTTAATAAAGAATTGAGACAAGTATTTCTTGCTGTACTAAGTTTCAGCAGAAAAAGTTTTCCATCTCTTTTTGAAATGACTATAAGTAGGGTTGAGAACAAAAAAAAACAACATAGCCTAACAAGTAGAAAAGTCAACCCCTCCTTTAGCCCCTAAGGCAAACTCATCTAGTTTCCTGATTTCTATATATAGTGTTTTTAAAGTTACAGCACTTGTGAGGAGAGTGATGCTAAATCAAGTTTTCATAGACCTGTTATTTTGGTAGTCCTGTAGATGTAGTGATATTCATAAGTAAACCCCTTTTACTGTCAGGAGTCTAACTGCAAAAATCACTACTTGTACACCACTACCGTTATTTTTATAGCCTAAGCTCCTAATAGAAAAGAATTAAGTCAATTTTTATAAAGAGGCATTGATAGTCAAACTTGCTATGAGGTACCCTTGTGTACTATAGTTATTCTGATTTAGATTGAGACAAAATTTTCTTGCTGTGAAAGAGTTTTAGCTAGAAAAGTATCCCATTCTTATTCGGAATGACTATAACATCTATTCTCTATTGCTTAAAAAGGAAAACAGAGTGTAAAGTGCAGGAGGTAAAAGGATTTCTTCCAGTTATATAGTGATTTTAAATAATAATGAGACACTATCTGGCACAATAATTACGAATAATTTCCAAATCGAGATGTATTGATAGTGGGACTTACACAATTTTTAAGCCCAAATATAGCCCAAACTCTCTCTGTGAGAGGCAAAAACCAATACGATTATTAGTCAACCAATTAAAAAAACGGAAAGACATAGCTGTACG
>JAKQYE010000364.1:0-1320 GCA_023356605.1 Trichodesmium sp. MAG_R02
CCGTCCGTTTAATGTCTCGGATTGCCCACCCGCGACTAATATATTTCTTGTGAACTAAAAAGCATGATAACATAATCTGTGGAAAAAAATATACTAAAATGTCGCCCTAGAAGGGCGAGGCTTTAAACCCAATTTTTAGGTAACAAATATTTGTTACATTGGTATTAGATATTAAGGAGATAATTAACAATGGCTATTTCCCAAATAAGGTTAAGATTAGCAGGTTGGCTGTCTATAGCAAATATACTTTTTTTTCCTTTATTTTATTATATATCCACTAGGGATATAATTTCTCAACAAGAACAATCAATTATTAATATAAATTTATTTACAGAAATAATTAGCTTCGCTCTGTTTGTGTTTTTATTTTTATCTTTTAATCATCTACTGAAAACCAATTTTAAATTTCATAAATTAACAAAATTAATATACAGTCTAATTAGTTTAAAACTATTTGGTTTACTTTTGTCTTTATCTCTTTACTTTTTTGAGAATTTAATTTTCACCAAATATGCGGCTTTCATAATTTCTTTTTCTGCGGGAATAATTTATGCTTTCTTAGGATTTAATCTTCTAAAATTAAATGTTAATTTATATGGAATGGGAAAAATTTTGAGTTCTACAATTATTATTAATGGATTTTGGTTTGCTTTCTTTTCCCTTTCTTTTAACTGTAGTAGGTTAGTAAAGTATCAGTTAACGACTATAGCTGTATGCCAAAAAGTTGTTATTGGTTCAGCATTTGCTGTAATAATTAGATTAGTGCTTTATATTATGTTGGCAATTGTGTTTTTCAAAGCTAGTAGAAAAAATACTTTGGTTACTGTGGAAAGTTAAGACAATCAAAATAAACTAATAATCAAATTTCCTGCACGGTAGACCACAGTAGGGACGCCCTTATGCAATGTCCCTACAAGGTTTTGGTTATGGCAATGTAGTTTATCAATTTGAAAAGCGCTGTAATACCTTACGGCAAATTTTCTTAAGCTTAAGGGATTAACTGTAACATCTTTAACCATCTTTTACTAGCGAAGTCAGTATTTTTTTGACGAGCTTTTTGGAGATCTAATTTTGATTGTTCATAATTTCCTAGTTTTTCATGAGCATTAGCCCGTTGACTATAATAAAGACCATCATTAGGATTTAATTTTATGGCTTGAGTATAAGCCTCCAGAGCCTTTTCATATTTTTGATTGCGAAAATAAGCGTCACCTAAATTATGATAATTTTTTGGATTATTAGGTTGAATTTCAATTAATTTTTGCCTACCAAAAATTTCATATTGATGTTTTTTTTGGCGCCAAGCCATTTCTGCAAAAT
>JAKQYE010000364.1:1420-4884 GCA_023356605.1 Trichodesmium sp. MAG_R02
ACGATTTTCATAGTATTGAGGGTCATCAGGATTTATTTGAATGGCTTTGGTATAATCATTTATTGCTTTATCATATTCTTTGCTGTTTAAGTAAATATTACCACGGAAATTGTAATAATTGGGATTTGCGTCTGATTCTAGTTTAATGGCTTGATTAATATCCCTTAAAGCTAATTCATAATTTCCTTGATAACGATAAGCTCCAGCCCTTTTATAATATTGATAAGCATTGTCATCATTATTGCTTTCAATGGCTTTAGTCCAAGACTCAATATATAAAGAATAATTTTTAGTTGCATTCTCTGGTTTTGAATCTTCAAGGAGCCAATAAATTAGTGTATTTAATTCATGAAATCGAAAAGCTACTTGCGGATATTTTAAAATCGCCTGATTAGCGAAATCTATGGCCTTGCTCAGCTCTTCATCCCCTTTTTCTCGATCGCCCATGTTGTAATATTCGGACATTTTACTAAAATAAGAGTGATATCTGACAATTTCGATAGAAGCATTATCAGGTTCTAATTGTCGTGCTTTAGTAAATGCTTCACTGGCTTTTTCTTCATCACCCGATAGATAGTAATTAAATCCTTGAGAAGCTACTAAAATGGCTAAATCTTTATTTGATAAATCTTGTTCTGCTCTCTGATGAAAACTAATACTTTGGTCTATAGATCCCACTTCTCTTAAAGTGGTACTTAGATAGAAATAGAAAGAACCAGCCAATGCAGGCTCAAGACGGATTGCTTCTGTATAATCATCTATAATAGCTTGTTGAGTATTTTCTGAATCAATTGTCTCATCTTTTTCTTTCAATTTCAATGCAACAAATAAATTAGCACGGCCTTGTCCTCTCAAACTATAAATTTGTGGGTTATCTGGTTCTAATTTAATTGCTTGTTCCAAGTTTTGTTCAAATTGTTGCTTATTGCCAACTTTAGCATAAATTAAGCCTCTTTGAGCATAAAATCCAGCATTTTCAGGATTAAGTTCGATCGCTTTATTTATATCTTTGATTGCTCTTGCATAGTTAGTACTAGTGTTCGTCGCACGGAGCGCATAGGCGAAAGCTAAACTAGGTTGAATATCAATCGCTTTAGTATAATTTTCGATGATTCTCTCATTATCAATAATCAAAAGCGATTTCATTACCTCTGCTTTCTGAATATAAGGATAGGGATTTTGTTTCTTTGAAACTTCAATAGATTTATTAATCGCATTGAGAGCTTCCCCATGCTTGCCTAACAAAGATAAAATTATCCCTTGGAAGTTATACAAGGTAAAATCCTCATCACTCATGGCAATAGCTTCATTGAGAGAGGCTAAACTTTTTTGTAGTTGTAATAACTGCCCAAAACAAATCGCTTTTTGTCGATGGGCAGAAATCTCAAAGTCATAATGACGACCACGATTATTATTACTATTAATATTATTAGTTGGTTTAGACTCCACTACTTTTTGAAAAGAAGAAATAGCTTTTTGCAACTTACCTTGACTTTTGAGAGCTAAACCATGACTATACCATGCCTCAAAGAAACTAGAATCAATGTCGATCGCTTTTTCAAAGGCCTTTTGTGCTTGTTCAAACCGAAGAGCTCTCCATAATTTATTCCCATAATTGAGCCAGTCTACTTCATCAGCATTATTATCAGGCATTGTCAAAGCCAAAGATTCGCTGACAATTTTATCTTGTTGAACAGGTGTTAATTGAAGGGGTGAATTAGTTTCAATTTGCAAATTTAATTGAGCATTATCCTTTTCAATCAACTCGAAAAAAGTACGAATAGGAACACCTAAACTATAACCAATATCTAATTGTCGCTCCTCTCGTCCTTCTTGTGGAATTGGGCTAGGTTTATCTCCTTCTACTGCTTCTATCGCGGTATGAATGCCAATTAAACGGCCATTAGTGTCTAATACTGCACCGCCACTCATTCCTTTTTCGGCAACATTGGTATAAATCAATTCTTGTCCATAACTCAGTGATTTATGATTCAAGGTGTCTTCTCCAGAGCTACCTCCTGCTATATTAAATCCAACACTAAATTTCCTTCCTCGACGATCATAACTACGGAAACTATTCGGCCATCCTGTAACAAAAATGACTTTATCTTGGGAATCTAAACTATAATCACCCAATTTAGCGACCTGATAGTCCTCCTGACTGGTAAACTGAATCAGGGCCAAATCAATATTATCCCATGTTCTGATCTTACTATTATCCACGGAATATTTTTTGCCATCAGAAGTATAGATCGTAAATTGACGATCGCCACTAGCAACGTGTTCAGCCGTTAACACACTGTAAGTATCCCCATCTCTAGCAATAATTACTCCTGAACCATTACCATCTTGCCATTGAATTTTGACTGAAATCTGTTCAGCAATCTGATCAATTTTTTCAGCTAATGCTGTAGTAGAAATATTATTAGCAGGGGATGGAGTAATTGATAATTCAGGAATAATATCGGGGGCAAATTCGGCTAAAATTTCCACAGGTATGCCCCAACTCGAGCGTTTAAAACGTTGGCGTAATGTATCACTAGGACTAGTATTATTTTCATAAATATAAGGATTCCCCCAAAGAGGATGAGAGTGAATGCCATTGATAGCGATCAGTTTACCCTCCGAATTTAACACAGGGCCGCCACTCATACCTTTTTCTATATCATTTATATAACCAACTCGATAACCGCCCTGAAAAGGTTGCGGTAAAACCAAAGAAATTCGCCCTAATTTCAAGGCAAATTCTCGATCATAAGTATTATGATCACCAAAAGGAAAACCCGCGGCAAATACCTGATTTCCCGTCTCAGTATTCCCTAAATTACTCAAAGAAGCAACTTGATAATTTTCTGTCGAAATAAACTCTAACAAAGCAACATCTTTGTTAGGAAAATCAATATTTAGTAACCTTGCTTCATGACTTTTACCATCTGGGGTAATAACTTGATTAATCCCATTATCTTGGACAACATGATGATTAGTTAATACGGTATAAATATTGCCATTTTTCTTAATTAAAACTCCCGAACCACCACCGCTATTATCAGCAATAGTTTTAACAGTAATCAAACGAGCTAATTCAGTTAATTTTTGTTCCTGATTGATGCTGACTTCTTCTAATTTGACTGTCTGAATTTCTTGTTTTTGACCAGTTTTCTTAAAATATATAAATCCAGTAGTAACTAATAATAAAACTCCTATTCCTGCTGTTAATTTCAGAGTAAATTGGCGATTTTTTTGGTGAGTTTTATTTTTTTTTTGAATAGTTTGATTCGGTTTAAATTGTGACATTTGGCTAAATTTTAATTGAAAAAATAATGGCTCAAGAGTTTATTTTTGAGAAAAAATTCAGTAGATTATTGTCAAATAATAAAATGGGAAAGTGAGCAATGCCCACCTTACCACAATACATTAATTCCACATCTCTAAGATTCAGATTCTGGCTCAACAGGTGCTAAATT
>JAKQYE010000365.1 GCA_023356605.1 Trichodesmium sp. MAG_R02
ATATGTTGATAAGTTTTAGCTAATAATGTAGTGGTTTTTTGCAGAAAATCCTCTCGAACATTTGCTATATAGAGATGCTTTTTTCTTAGTTTCTGGTAATATTTAACCGCATTTTTTGATGTTTCTATTCCAGTTCGACAGTTGCCTAGCACCTTATTCGAGTTTCTCCACTGTATCAATCCCAGCTTAATTTTCGCTCTTTTTATGGAAGATGGAGTCTCAAAAGTGTTTGGGTCACTAAGAGTAGCAAAAGTTTTTATCCCTAAATCAATTCCTACTTTTTGATGCTTGTGTTTCATTTCAGGTATCTTACAAGCTGAAAAAGTCGCAAAACTTACATACCATTTATCTACTTTTCTTGATATAGTAAAGGTCTGAGAAACACAGTTTATTTGGGATAGCCTCTTTCAACAGGTATGTCTAGTATTGTACAGGTTTTTGTCTTCTAGAAAAAGCTCTTAAGAAAAGAACCTACACTATAGCATCAGCTTAGTGTGGGAGTATGTCGCTCACCAGCTATTAACTATAAATAAACTTCGATAGCTGGTTACTATGATTACTATAATTTATGAAAACTGATTGTTTTGTTGAGAAATAATACAGTCAGTTTGGCCTTTAATATTATCAAGTAATTTATGCAAAGTTAATAAGCTATCTATGTTAAGAGATGCTAAATGTTGACGACAAAAAACTTGATTAATTTTAGACTGTAGTTGTTTGCCAAGTTTAACAGCATCTTGACTCAACAAAGATAGCTTTTGCTCTTGATAAACTCTCAAATCTTCTCCTTTCAGTACCTGTAATATTGCTTTTTCCCTATAATTTCCAGGCATTACCTTGAGACACAATAATATGTGATTATTTTTATAGATTCTTTCTATCTCTACTTGCAGAGGTTTTTTAATAGGAGCTAGAGACACTTTAATAATAACTTTAAGTTCATTTATAATAGCTTCAATTAGATTTGGTTCTAAGTTTTCAATTAGAACCTTCCGAACTCCGTTTTGAATCCAAATAATCTTACTAAGACATTGTTGTTGTTCAAAATAAAGTCTACCAATTTCTGATTCTAAAACATAGACCAGTAGTTGTTCTGATAACTTTTGAGGGTTCAAAGTGGTTATAGCTTCTAAAGAAATAGCCTGAACAGAACTGGGTAAAGATAGTTCCAAAATATTACATAGAGGTTTTTTTGATGAAGATTGAAGTTGAGAATTTTTATGATTTTTGATAAAAAAGTCTTGATCTATTCCATTTTTTATGTCCGAAAATTGTTTATTTTTAGCAACCGTAGCAGACTGAGAGTTATTAATTTTTTGTTGATTATTCTCAGTCACGCTAACTTTTAAAGCATCAGATTTTTTTTGTTTTTGATGACCAATATGGCTTAAATAAGAGGAGAGGGTTGACCTTTGATATTCAGAGGAAATTTCCTCAGTTATCAGTGAACAATGCAAGTAAGATAGTAATTGACGAGCATAACCTAAAGCGCAAGAATCTTTTGGGTCAACGACACCTAGTCTAACTCGACTGCCTTCTATAGATAGAGGTAAAATTTGGTAGTACAGGCAAGCTTCAAATGGTAATATATTATCAATTAAGTCGAATATCTGGGGATTATCCATTTACTTTTACTTTTCCCTCTGATTCCGTAATGCTAGCATTTTTAAGTTGTTGATTTTAAAAGAAAAAAATTCATATATTCAATGTGGGTGGATTAACAATATTTGGGCTCAATATAAACAATAACTGTCAATAATTGAGTTTTTGAAGTTTCATTAATAATAACCTCGATTAATCTAGTGGATGAATTTAGCTTTCTCCATCTATTAAAAATAAATTCATTAATTAATACGGATGAAACATATATTATAAGCATTCAGAAGTAAGCTATCAGCTATCAGCTATTAGGTTATAAGATACATCTATAATTTATGCCCATAAACTGTATGAGTTGACAACTAAAATATATGGTTGAAAATCTACTAGGAGTTAAAAAACTCTTCTTGATTCATTAAAGCTATATAGCTGAATGCTTACCATTAATTTAGTGCCAATACTTTACCGTTTAAATGTTTAGAGTAGTGGGTTAATAATATGAGTTATGTCACTACAAACATTTAGAAATTAATCGATAAGCCAGTTTAATAATGTAAGTTTTGATTGTTTATTAAAGCAAAAATAGTTGGAAAGTAAATATGGACAAGGAAAAAATTAAAGATGCTACAAATATCTTAAGTTTTAGATATCTTAATTAAGAAGTTAATTCCCTACGGAGTAATAAGCACTTCCTGGTATGAAGTCCAGTTATCAAAGGCAATTTTTATAAATTCGCTTAATTCTTTTTTTATTAAGAGCTTGGGCTATGAAAATAACAAACCCACAAAAACCGGACTTAGTACGAATCGTCTGGGGAATGTGTTAGGCTACTTGGGCATGGTTCGCTTAATTCTTTTTTTATTAAGATATTGGACTATGAGAATAACAAACGCACAGAAACCGGACTTAGTACGAATCGTCTGGGGAGTGTGTTAGGCTACTTGGGCATGGTTGGTATTTTAACATGAAATCAGCCGGAGCGTAGGTACAATACTTCCTGGGTCATCGTCTAATCTGTTTACACACGGATATACCTCCAAGTAGACACCTGGTTTTACAACAAATTTTATTGAGATTATAGTCATTTTAAATAAGAATGAGATATTTTTCCCCTGAAATACTTTCATAGCAAGAAACACTTGTCTCAATTAAGAGCGTGAAACGACTATATCTTTATAAATCAGCTATTAGAACTGTTCCGTAAAGATTGAGCAGCCAAATATAGTTGAGTCCATTCACTAATAACTTGATGAGTTTTCAGGTTTAACTTCTTAGCAATTTCTTCTACAGTTGTACCTAATTTTAAAGCTTGAATTAAATGACGTTGTTGAGAGTTGAGATTTTGCCAATATTCTTGCCATTGACTGGAAGTCAAACCTAGGCCATTCTCGTTGAGAGAAATATCTAACCAACTAGCTATTAATTCTGGTTGTTGTTTGAGTGCAAAAACGCGAATTGCATGATAACTAACTTTTTCCCGTAGCCTATATGTCTGTCTGACAGATATATTCAAAGCTTTAGCAATTTCATCCTGAGTATTACCTCTAACATAAAGTTTTAACCATTCCGCAGCCTTTTGGTCAACTTTTTCTGCCAAATATTTCTCAAATTCTTCTTGGACTTTAGACCGGAGTTGATATTGTTCTATTACCTCTGCATCTTTATACTCCGATATCACCACAGCGTCCAACAAACTTACTCGCTCTTCCATATCACCGGGACTAATATCCTCAGAGATGAATTTAATCCATTCTTTGGGAGGTACTTGAGTTAAACCACCTTTTTGAGTCCGACGTAGATAATTGACAAATCTATAAACCAATAAAGGTTGATTACGAATTGGCCTAACGCAATATTCTTCTACACTAGCCAACAATAAAGAGTTTCGCAGATGGGATTTTTTTGTACATTCGGCAATATTGGCCATTTGCTGTTGTAGGTAGCGATCGCTATTGAGCATCTCTTGAACCACTTCTTGGAGAACATCTATTACACTTCGCTGGCGATCGCGACTGGTACTTACCCATGCTCGTATTTTCTGTCGCAGCATAACTAACCCACTCAAGCGCTGCATCAAGTTTTGATAAGCTTGTTCTGGCGAAGCGTCCAAATATCTTTGTCTTAGAATTCGATAAAGAAATTCTCTTGCTTTAGATGCTATTTCTTTTTGGACAGGAGTCAGACTCTCTAACTTACTAGAATTATTTCCTAATAGCCAACAAATAATACTATTGTGGACATCTGAGCTATGGTTTGGGTAATCTTCCTGAAGTCTGATTTTCCACTCTTGTGCCAGTGCTTGGGCCAAAGTCATTATATTTTTGATTCTAGACATTAGATATTAGCAATATGCGGAATCAATCCCTACCAAATTATGCTAAATTCCAAATTTTAAATCATTTTACCGAAAAATATTGAGATTGCTTTAAATTTAATGCCAAACTGAAAGATATAAAGATAGATTTTCTATACAAATTATCTACTGAAATGTCTGTGAAAACCAAACAATTATTTTAGAGGTTAGAAAAGTTTTTGGAATGGTTAAGAGTCGCAAATTATCGATATCTATATTCCGGACATTTATAGAATGGATTTGCAAAAAAAAATGTGGCCCCCTAAGATGAATTAACTTTTGGGAAACAACATCCCAGACTTACTGTTCTTATTTTTCTACTACATGACCACAATTACAGCAAGGTTTAGAACTAGGAAAATATCTGTCAATTTTTATTGATGTACTATCATACCATTCAGCCTTGTATTCTAATTTCCTCAATAATTATCCCCAACTAGCATCACTTATTGCTTTAGCCAATTTATGGTTCTTGACCATGCTTTTCAAGGCTAAATCATCAACCACAATAGTTTGGTTTTCTCTAATCAGTTGAGTTGTTAACTTATGGGTGTACCCTAATCTTAGGCATTTACCTGTACTCTAACAGATTATTTGTAAAACCGCAAGATTGATTGTCATTCATCCCAACGATCCTCTAAGGGAGAGCGCCTGTCTTCTACCAACACTTAGATAAAAAAAAAAGCCCTCCATCTGGAGAGCTTTTTTTTTTACTAACTAGTAACAGATAGAAATTAACCCTTTATAGCAGGAGCTTCTACTGCTGCTAAGTCTAGAGGGAAGTTATGAGCGTTACGCTCGTGCATCACTTCCATTCCTAAGTTAGCGCGGTTGATGATGTCTGCCCAAGTATTAATCACACGACCGCTAGAGTCGATGATGGACTGGTTGAAGTTGAAACCGTTTAAGTTGAAGGCCATTGTGCTCA
>JAKQYE010000366.1 GCA_023356605.1 Trichodesmium sp. MAG_R02
ACCAAAAATTGCAGCGAAACTCAAGCAACCAATAGTTGCCTATCGTTGGACAAATTTAAAATTCATATATAGCACTCCTTTACCAACAAAGATAATATAGTAATTATATTCAATTTTTTGGTTGAATTGCTAGATGAATATAGTTTGAAACTATCTGTGACATTCTGCTTTTAAAGTTAGTATCAACCAACAGAAATTTTAAGGTAAAAAAAGTAGGTTTTTGTAGCAAGATTTAATTTTTGCTGAATGTAATAAAAACAATTTATGAATTTATCAATTATCAGTTTCCTCTTTTTCTGCTGGGATATTTTCCTCAAGTTTCTGCAAAGCCTGATTAATTCTTGCCTCCAATTTTTGAAACTGTTGTTGTCTTAAGTCACTCCATTCTGGCAACTTATTAATAAACTGTTGTAAATCAATAATTACACTAGTTAAATCATTAATTTGTTGTAGTTCTGGCCGCTGCTTAAACTGCTGAGAAAACAAATTTAATTCCGCTTGTAATAGCCTCATAGTTTTCTCCTGAATATCTAATCGATTCGACAAACTTTTAATAGTTTCTAGCAAAGGTTTAAGTTTCTCTTCTCTCTGATTAATTTCTAATGCTTTAGTTGTGGATTTCAAAGAATTTATATTATTTTGTAACTCAGAAATTATTTGAGAAATTGACTCTTGATATTTGTCTATTTTGCCAGTTGTATCAAATTTAATCCTTTGAATTTGTGCCCCTAAATTGCGTCTGTTAAATATATTTATCAATAAAGAAATTAACACAAAACCCAATGGATAAATAATTGGTTGTTCCCAAAGATAATTAACAAGAAATCCAACGGAAGAAGCAAAAATGAAAGCGTATTCAGCTATTTCTAAAAGACGAAGGCGGTGCCACATATTTTCAATTATTAGTTATTAGTTAACCTCGGGAAGAGGTACTGGGTTTTTCATGTCCCTTCGCGAAACAGTACCTCCGTCAAGCCAAAGGCTTAAAACCTTATTTATTGGTCAAATTTTTCCTAGACAGTGATCACTTGTTCTCTTGGAAGTGGTCGAAAAACTACAAGCCGTATAGCTGAAGTCAGAAGTCATAATACTTTACAATAGCACAGGTAAAAGTTTTATTGCTTTAACAATATCCCTAGGTTGTACAGATGCGAAAAGATTTTTTATTCCTGATAGGTTATACCAATTCCCATAAACTAATGCTATATTTAGGTATAATTTCAGTTATTAAGTAATTAATATAGGTGGAATAACCTTCTTGCAGGATTAACCTTATCAAATTGTGTTAACTTCATAAAACCTTGCTTCTTTGTACGGACATTGTATGGATGTCCCTACCTGCTTCCACTCCACGGTCGGGATTATACCAAGGGTTAAAAAAGAATGCTATAGTTGGGTGAAATTTCAATTATTAAGTAGTTAACATATGCCCAATAGCTTTTTTTGATAATAAAGAGCCAAAAGCGTTATAATTATTCTATTATTTACTTATCTCCCCTACTCCCTTACTCAATAAAGTGTAATAAATATTTATTGAATTGGTATTAGAGGTGAATCTTCTAGTGAAGATACAGGTTGCAAAGTTTTTGATAAATGGTATTATTCTGAATGATTAAATTTAGTAGTTGGGTTCAGCCTTCATAAACAGTTGCCTAGTAATACAGAGGACTTATGTACATGATTTTTTTTCTTTTTGAGTGTAATAAAAAGAATAAACAACAGTAGTATCATTGAAACTTTTTAATTTGGGTTGTCAAGATATAGCACCAGACAAAAGATACTAGCTATTAATAATAAAAGCTGAATACTTATGAATATAAACTGAAACCAACCTCGACATTTTTTTTTCATATTTGTAGAATTATTCGTGCCAAGTTGAAATAAATTAAAACACCAAGAACATCCACAGCAGTCGTAATAAAAGGTGCTGACATTAAGGCCGGGTCTAACCCAAAGGAGCGAAACAGAAATGGCAAAGAGGAACCAGCAACAGAAGCCAAAATTGAGATTGCAACCAGACTTATTCCTACCGTCACTGATACTTCCAAATTTCCACTGACAATAAATAAGTAGGCCCAAGCTGTTGCTAATAAACCGAGAATGCTTCCAAGCATTGCACCAGCAGTAGCTTCACGCAGAATCACCTTCACCGGTCCCATTTTCCAGATTTCATCGGTATTCATACCGCGAATGACAACAGTTGAAGATTGGGCCCCCACATTTCCACCAGTACCAGTTAGTAATGGAATAAATGCTGCTAAAACAACCACCTTTTGTAGAATATCTTCTTGGGCAGTAATAATGCCACCCGTAACACTATTTGTCAGTAGCAATACAAATAACCAGACTACTCTTCTGCGAACAGCAGTAAATATATTTACCTGGAAATAATTATCACCATCAGATTGTACCCCACCTAAAGCATAAATATCTTCAGTAGTTTCCTGTTCCAAAATATCAAGAACATCATCAACAGTAATAATGCCTACAAGTCTTTTTTCACTGTCTACCACTGGTATTGCCAGAAAGTCATAACGCTGAATAAGACGGACAACTTCTTCTTGGTCAGTACCAGTTTGCACGCAGACATAATCACGACTCATTATTTCGCTAATAGTTTGGTTGAGCTGAGAAGTGACTAAATCTCGCAGTGATAAAATACCTGTCAGATAACGGTTAGTATCAGTGACATATAGAGAATAAACTGTCTCGGTAACGTTGGCTAGTGAACGAATGCGTTCTAAACTCTGGGCGACGGTATATTCTTCTTTAAGGGAGATGTATTCCGGAGTCATTATCCGCCCTGCTGTTCCAGAGTTGTAACCTAGGAGTTGGGCAGTAGCTTGGCGTTCAGTAGGACTGAGTTGACCTAATAAGCGTCGAACAACAGCGGCAGGTAGTTCTTCAAATAGTTTGACGCGGTCATCAGGGGACATTTTATCAACAATATCTATGACCTCTTGGCGTTTGAACTTTTCGCATAGAGACTGTTGTACAGTAGAGTCTAGTTGTTCATAGACTTCGATCGCCTCAGCTTTGGAGAGTAACCGAAAGGCAATAACTTGCATGGTTTCTGGTAAACCTTCGATGGCTTCAGCAATATCCGTTGGTTGTACTGGGACTAACATAGCTTTAGCTCCAGACAAGTTATCTTGTTCTAGTAAAGCTTGAAGTTGCGATCGAACTAACTCCCGTAGTTCTTGGCGAGAAATAGTGGCTACGGAAGAGGATAAATAGTTATTATTTTCTATCATTGCTAACCCTCCTATGATATAGATTCCTGAATCTAGTTTAGAGGCTAAAGGAACTTTTTTCTTGTTATAATTAATAAAGTCCTAATTTTTAGGGGGTGGTTTGTGCCATTCCTCAAAGACTTTTCTAAATTTTCTTGAGTGAGAGAATGGAGGACCGCTAATAGATTAGGTATAAAAATATATTAACTCCTACTAAAAAGAAAAAATAATATAGTAATCCTAATTTTTATGTTGTCCAAAATCTTAGGTTTTTTGGGGATAGAGTTTGGGGTCAATAGGTAATTGCCAATAGTTTCGGAGTTTATTTTTATTTTTTTAATTGTCACAATTTATTTGGGATTGCTACAAGTAGTTATGTAGAATTAATTACATATACTTTATGGATGAGCGTAGTCAAAAATTTTATTTGGTTCGCCTTGATGCGACTGAATTAGCCAGAAGCAGTCAACATCGAACCCATCAAGCTAATGGGGATAAACAGCGCTATAATGCCGACAATATATAATTTTACCATTTATCCTGTACATCAACTGTAATTACTGCTGCTCCAGCTCCCAATATTCTTATGGATATTCCTAAAATCCCTACTGTAATTTTAGAGATTTTTCGGTTTCCTCTCGTTACAGAAGCTCTGAGAATTAAAAAGACAGGAACTAAGCTCAAATTCCCGTGGCTATTTGATACGGAAACAGTGATAAAATTGTTAAAAATAGTCAATACAGCGCTTTTCAAATTGATGAACTACATCGCCATAACCAAAGCCTTGTAGAGAGGTTGTATGCAACGTCCCTACTGTGGTCGACCAACATAAAAATTGCTGTAAGTAAAACCTTCTCGCTCTCAAGAAAAAGATTCATTCTTTGCTCTGGCTTCAACAGAGAAAAATAAATATTTTTCCCAATCTAATAAAGAGAAAGATTTAATAGCTAACTATAATCAATCTGTCACTAAAACAAGATATTATGGAGAAGGTTTTATGAAGAATTTTGGTGGAGTAAAGGACCAGCCAAATGCTGATAATTATGAATATATTTGTCGGCAGTTATAGCTGTAATTATGTAGGATGTACAAGCAAATAAATTAAAGGATAATCATGGTTTTGAACTAGCAGATATTCAAGTTCTTGATGAGCTAATATAAATAATTTATTGAGTTTTTAATTGCATACCTATGTACAATTAATGAATTATATTATATCTGGATAATTAGTAATAAAAAAAATTCTCCTCTTCTCTCCTGAATATTTATTTATGGGGGCAAAAGTCTGTTCGCCCCTATTTTTCATGATTTATTTATATCTATTCAAACGGACAGAATATTAAAGGGACTTTATCTGTAATGTTCCTACATTATGACTAATACTAAGGTTGGTAGAAAGCGATCGCCCTCCCTAAAGAGAGTCTGTTTGATTGTAGGAGGGATAGGAGGGATAACAAGAAGTTAGACAATTTATTTCTTTTTGTAAGGAAGTGTCAGAAAGTCGTGGGGATTTATATACAATGTTAATCTGGAATGAAATGCTTTTCCATAAGCTCCGATTTATGTGATTGCGATCGCAGCCCCAACTAATATTGCTTCAGCTTAACTTAGGGAACCAAAGATA
>JAKQYE010000367.1 GCA_023356605.1 Trichodesmium sp. MAG_R02
TCATGCAACGTCCCTACTGTGGTCTACCAACATGAAAACTGCTGTAACACAGTTGGAAAGCTATTTTATTATGTCCGGATAATTAATGTTCAAAAAAATTATTGTTTTTAGTTTGGTAATACATCTATTATAAAGAAGAGACAAGAAAAAAGTATGAGTTTGAGATTGAAATACCGAAATTAACTGAACCAATTACATTGTCAGTTAAAGATAGTTCCGGTGAATTATTTGACGATCTTGTATTTGATAGAAAATACTGGGAACCAGGCGTTAAAGGTTTTGTGGAGGAATTATGCCAACCCGAAGTTACAGGATGGATCATTATGACTGATTGGATAAGGAATTAGATACAAAAATCTATCAGCCAGCTCTGAAAAACTTATTAGCAGAACTTAATTCGTACGAAAACTATAATAATAAAAACAGGATTTACGCAAAAAAGACACTAAAAAAAAATCAAGGTATCCCCAGAAAAAGGATAGCACTTATGATGTCAAAATGTGAAAGAGGAGAAGCTTGGACAGGTCGTTTAGATCCTGGGGATGATTTGTTTAGACTGCGGTTGCCAGAGACTTATAAAGAACTACAAAAACAGAGGTACAACCCTAAAAGAATTGACTTTTTTGCTTGTTCATCTTTTGGAGTTTTAGGAGATAAAAATCCACGACCAAATCGTTTAATTTCCTCTGATAGTAATATGCGAGAATATGCTTATTTACTGCAAAGCGAATGGCGACCTTATGGATTATTTTCACCTCTTTATTGGTTAGTCAAAGGAAGTAGGTATTGGGATGAAAGTATGTAGTTTCAACTATACTTCATCTACGTCAAAAATAGTCTATTAATTATCAAAAATGACACAAACAATTCAACTAAGAGGTAGTGGTGACATTAGAGTTATTGGACCCCGTGCTAGTGGTAAAACAACTTTTATGGCAGCTTTAGTCCACTGGCCAAATAGCGATCCGGATAATAGTCCAATTCAATCAATTACTCCTACTGATACTGCTGATACCCAAAGATTACAGGGTATGGCTACGGATATTTTAGAAAATTGCCAGGCTTTGCCACCAACTAGGTTAGAAGAAATTATTCTTTATAATTTAACTATTGATTTAAAGCCTAATTTTACACTTAATCCTATAGCTGCTGTGACGAGAAAAAATGTGAGAATGTCTATAGCAGCAACTGATTACCCCGGTGAGTTATTCAAATTATTGTGTGAGAATCCTAAAGATCACGATTTACAACTTTATTTGGACGATTGTCAATATGCTACGGGATTAATGATTATTATTGATGGCACATCAAGAAACGATCAGTTTTGTAGTGATGCCTTAAATGCCTTAAAAGATGAGCTAACTTTAAGGTTTGAACACAATGATATAGATACCAGAAGATACCGCATTGCATTGGTTTTTTCTAAGGCAGAGCAAACCATACCTTTGAATTATTATAGGCAAAATAAAATTCAAGAGTTTACCAAGCTAATATATAGAGAAACCAGACGTACATTGGACATATGGAAGCGAGAGTGGGGTTGCTCAGTTACCTGCTTTTTTTTGTCAGCTTTTGGTACTATGGGCAATCCTCCACAACCTAACTGTGAAGTGATTAGTAGGGGAAAGGATGGAACATTTGCTGTGATCAAAAGACCAGAGTTTTGGCAACCATTTGGTTTGATTGCACCTATATATTGGTTGTATACTGGTCAAGGTAATATTCAGTTAAGAAATATCTAAAACTAGAGGTTGTGTTTCTGTTTTTAGCAAAACTTTGTTGTCTGGTGAAAAATAATTAGGAGTTGTAACTTTATGTCATCATTTTCAAAATACCCACTTGTAATTCACCAATTTTCAAGTGGTATTATACGTCCTCAGCAGAACAAAAAAGGTCAATGGGTCTCTGGTGGGTACGATAAAGAAATTGCCAAAGCCAGTAGTACTCATGTACCGGACAAAATAAAAGAAGCTGTTAATACATTGTCAAAAGGTGGTTGGCGTGGATTCGGAATACCAGACGCTTTTCCACCACAAGAGGATGAGTTTGCTTTAATAGCCAGAGAGTTAGAGAATTATTGTGTATTAGCTGTGGCAAATCAACAGAAGGATGACGCTAACCGTCGATTTATTGCCTATCGGTATTTTTGGTTAGATAAACAAGAATTGAAGAATAAAAATTATCTTAATGATTTTGATGGTATTGCCACCCTGCTTGATTACTGGAAAAACGAAGGAAATCCTCAATATGATATTAAAGAATGGGCAAATGATTCAGGGTCATACACTTCTTCGTCTTCACTGAAACAATACAAGACAAAAAGGGACCCTGTTCCACAAAACTTCAAAAGGATTCAAAAATTAATTTCAGACATCAATCATTCAAGTAATCAAGATTTAAATCATAACGAACCTTTAATCTATGAGCCTAGTAAAAATTTAGCTCTTAAACCAGAGGAAGTTCATTACCTAGCAATTCAATACAGTAAGGGAAAAAGTTGCTTTATTAATTGGGCTTGGAATGTCAGAGGCTTAGAAACTATGCAAGATTTGCGAGTAATTTATTGTGCTGATCATAAGGCTTCAATTCGGTTTAAGAGGCAGTTAACTCCACCGAGATCTATACCGGATACATTTAGTAGGAACCTAGTCAGCGGTTCAGGTAGCTATCCTTCTCATCAAGCTCAAGAAAAAGAAAACATAAAAGATTTTCTCCTACAATTCCGTAGCAATTTTATGGAAAAAGATGTATTAAAATTGATGAATTATTACCAAGAGCATAAACAAGATATTGTTGTAAAATTTCAAGACAAAAATGCTATTACTTCTTTCTTTAGTGAAATGCCAAAACCTAAGTTTCACGGTATTCAATATGCAACTCTATTAACGGCATTAGCCCCTGTGAAAAACGAAAATATATTATCTAAGCTAATGAATTTAAATGTCAAAAATAAAGAGGTAGCCGTTAATTTTTTGGACAAGTTACTAAAGATTGCAACTCAAGATTCGGATTGTTTTGATAGGGAAATTTGTGCCTTATTTTGTAAGAATTTGACATACATAAGATGGAAGCTTCTCAATTCGCCAGTAACTAATCCTGCTATTAAGAAAAAGCTTGGAAATTGGTACTATAATTGCATTAATTTAATTAACAATAATATAAATATATTCAGACGCAACCAATCTGAGACAAATAAAGCTTCTGAGACAAATAAAGCTATAGATGCTGCTGCTAACCAATCTCAAAAAACAACACAAGATTTGCTCAGACGACTATGTAGTAATTTGAGAAAAGAAGATGTATTAACATTAATGAATTATTATCAAAAATATATAGATGATAAATTGCAATACCAATCTCTAACTGACTCCTCCCTCGATCAAACTTTTTTCGATCAAACTTTTGCAGACCCAGATATAACTGCGTCCTTCGACGATGAGATATCAAAACCTAAACCTTACAATATTAAATATGTAACTCTTTTAACGGCATTATATCCTAATGTAAACACAGATATATTATCTGCGCTAATGGAGTTAAACGATAATCTTAAAAACGAGGTAGCTATTGATTTTCTGGATAAATTACTAGAAACAGCGACTGTATATACAGATTGTTTTGAGCACCAAGTTTGTGAGCTGTTTTGTAAAAATTTTACATATACAAAATTCAAGCTTTTGAGCAGTTTAAATAAGAAAAGTCTTTTGCAGACTCGCAAGGTTGTTTTTAGGTTTCCGTTATTATTGATACCTTTTTTTATTTTAGCTGTAGTTGTATGGATATATTGGCAGCCTAATATATCTATTACAATATCAACTAAAAGAAATGGGTATAAAAAATTAGCAAGTTTTGAAATTCCCCCTACATCTATGGGTAAACAAGATTCATTAGCCGAGCTATTAAACCAATATGATAGCAAGTACGAAGCCATTAAAATACTGAAGCCAAATAAGAAAAACAATATCAACATAGAAAAACTTAAAAATGAGCTGTATGAGGAGCTATATAGAGATAAGCAAAAGATTATTAATAAATTAACAAACATGGAAGCAGAGCAGTATATTCGGCAATTAGAAGACAGCAATCCCAACCAAGTTATAGATGCTAGACAAAAGGAAATATACACCAATTTGAAACAATTTACACCAAAAATAATAACAGAAAACTTACCTGTATTAAGGCGAAGAACACAAGATGAAGTTAATGTAACTACTTTACAAAATATTTTAGAAAAAAATGGAAATTACACCGCTGGACAAGAAAATTACGAACCTGGAAAATTTGATAATTTAACTCAAAAAGCTGTTGAAAACCTCCAAGAGACTTATATACAAAAATCAACAACAACAGTAATGGAAAAAGATGGAACAGTAAGACCTAGCACTTGGAATCTGTTGAAAGGTAGGCTCAATGATTTACAAGTAGAAATGGTCTATGAAACTTTAACAAAACACTTAGAGCTTGAAAACCAAATAGATTATAATATTGTCGACGAAATTAAAAAATGTCAAGATAATAATCAAAATGAAAAGGCTTTAAAGTTTGTCAATTGCCTAGAACGTTTAAACGATCAACCCTGAAAATATCTAACTGATGAAATAAAAAAAATGCGTATTTATTTTCACACAATATCAGGTATTTTTTCAGCCATAATAGGCTGGAGTTTAAGTCAATTCTTCTTGCTTGAAATTGGTAAACTTCTCAATCAGGGGAAATCAGATTTTGATACCATATCATGGCCACCAGACATAATTGTACTGCCAATAATAGCAGCCAGTATAGCAGTAGGAATGGTGGCAACAGA
>JAKQYE010000368.1 GCA_023356605.1 Trichodesmium sp. MAG_R02
GAAACTTTTCCTCTTCCCCATCTTGTTCCATCAAATAACTAATAATATCTCCCACAAACTTAGCATCGATCATCCCAGCAATTAACCGTAATACCTCATGCCATTTTTCATCCCGCCAATGGTCAGCAAAAACATCATTTATCAACCCATCTATTCCCAGACTTTGTGTTTCCTTAAACTGCCAAGCAAAACTCCAAGCACAGAAAAATTCCAAAAAAGTTCGATGAACAAAAGCATAATATCCAGCCCCAACAAAACACAAAATAAAATTCCGACTCTGCAACTGCTCCATCAACGCCCTAGCCACAACTCTCACATTATTAATATCTACACTTTTTAGATAATCCTTAATAATATTTTCTAAATCATCTCCATGAATCAAATTACCAGCCAAACCTTCTTTATTTTGCTGCATAAAATCAGCAACTCGGCGCAAAATTGCCTGCTTATCTTTATAGTCAATAGTTATGGGGTTAATCTTAGCATCAATTAACGCCCTTTCCATATCCCATTGCTGTAATAAAACTCGGGAAGCTTGATGATAAAGTTCCGTCCTATCCCTTGGCAGTTCTTGATGACGATTTAAAATAGCCATCATAGTTAATAACAAAGGATTTCCGGACAATTGCTTAATAGCTGAAGAATCCTTAATTGCCAGTTTTAACCTTTCCCTTTTTCTCTCCCTTTCCCCCTCATCTTGATAAGTCAAATCATGCCAACATTGAATAAAATCTTCAACTTTTTCCGACTCCAAATCTTGCAACATAAAGTGATTAAAATCAGCATCTCGGAGTTTTTTTTGCTGATAACCAATCACCCGTGAAGTTACAATAACTCGCACATTTTTATAGTCATTTATAAACCGTTTAATATCAGTAATTACTTCTTCTCGTTTACCAAGATCAAAAATTTCATCTAACCCATCAAACATTACAATAGCATCACCATTTTTTAGTTTTGCATCAAGTTTTTGTTGAGGCAAATGGCAAGTTACATTGCTACCTTTTTCGAGAAATTCTAGAAAATTTTGACATTGATTAGAATTATTGTTACGCACATAAGTGCGTAGTTCAATTAATAAAGGAATTGGCTTTAAAGGCAAATATTTCAGAGGTAATTCTGCCCATTGCAAAGCGATATATTTTAATAAAGTAGACTTGCCAGAACCAGGGTCACCCAGAATAACTAAATATTTATATTTGGTATCTTCTATTAGTTCCAAAACTGAGCGAACTGGCTGTTCCAAATATCTGCGCCGCAAACTTTCCAATTGTTCTGGAGAGAATTCTTTTTCTAACTGTTCAGTCTCTTTTAATCTTTGAAGATATTCCTTAGGAATTTCATATACTTGAGGCATAAATTCTTGAGATTCCCGAACATTTTGGGGAATAAACATTCGCCATAATTTCAGTTCATTATAACCATAACCACTGGTATCTAAACTTTCTAACTTCAGATTTCCATATTGTTCTTGAATTGCTTCTTTATATTTTTCCAGGTCAAAATCTAGTCTAATTTCATTTTTTGGGTTTGCCAATTTATCCAATTTTTTAGAATCTAATATTTTCCGTAATTCATCAGAACTCATAATAATCTTTTTTACCCTTCTCGAATATTTCTTGGAAACTATTTCCCAGTCAAAATCATCGGGTAGGGGCGGATTAATTTGATTCCAGATAGTAGCTAGTTTCTTAGTATCTAAAATTTTGACATTATGATTAAATGCACTACCTAAAGTTCTTAAAACATACTTATTTTTAAGAAATTGTTCTAAGGGTTCAATATACCGCTCTAATTGACTTTCATCTAGCTCAACTTCTTCTAATTCTTGCTTTACCAATTGCAAAAAATCTTTGATTGCTTCTATATTTGCTTTTTCTAAAATCTTTGTATTTATACTGCTACCATTTAGGTGAAAAAGAAGCCACTTAAAAAAATCTTTAACGTAGTCTTCTGGGGCACGTTTAGCTAATTCTCTAATAACTTCCTTTGTAAAAAAATCAACCTCTTGAGTATAAGTCCAAGTAATTAACTGTTCAATCATAATTCTTTAACCTCTTGATATTCCATAGACAAAAAATTGGAGAATTTGTGGTTTATTTATTTCAAATTTATCAGTCATTTTTCCATCCAATAGCTAATTCTTCTCTTGCTCTCTCCCTTACATTCAAATCATTATGAGATTCTGCAAGATGATTGAGCCAGGTCTTAATCTCAGTCTTAGTTAAACGATTATTCCTCCAAGTTTCTGCCACAACTGTTACAGCTTGAGTACGAATTTCACTATCATAATCAATATTATCAAGATTATAATTTGTCAAAGCTTTTAACCTATTCAATAACTCAGAAGCTATCTCATCAATATGCTGAGGGTGTGCCACTTCAAATAAACATTTACCTGCCAAAAATAAATTCATAAATTTTTCCTCTTCCCCATCTTTTTCTATCAAATAACTAAGAATTTTTTTCACAAAATTAGGATGAATCATTCCTGCAATTAACCGCAAAATTTCATGCCATTTTTCATCCCGCCAATGGCTCCCAAAAACATCATTTATCAACTCATCTATATTCAGACTTTGTGTCTCCTTAAACTTCCAAGCAAAACTCCAAGCACAGAAATATTCCAAAAAAGCTCGATGCACAAAAGCATAATATCCACCCCCAACAGAACATAAAATAAAATTCCGATTCCGTAACTCTTTAACCAGGGCTCTAGCTATAATTATTGCATCCTTAAAACCTAGAAAATCTAGATATTCTTTGATAATTCTTTCTACATCATTCTCAGAGATTAAATTACCAGACTTACCTTCTTTATTTTCCTGCATAAAATTAGCCATCCGGCGCAATATTTCCTGCTTGTCTTTAATTTCTATAGAGTCAAGATTAATTTGTTCTATCCCTTCTCTACGAAGCGCCCTTTCCACATCCCACTTTAACAAAAGTTCTGAAGAATTCTGATAGAGGTCGGCTTTATATTTTGGCAGTTCTTGATTACGATTCATAATAGCCATCATAGTTAATAATAGAGGATTTCTAGCGATTTCTTTAATGGCTGAAAAACCTTTAATTGCTTGTTTTAACCGTCCCATTATCCACTTTTTTGTCTCTTCTTCTTCATTTTCGTAAATAATATCATGCCAACATGTAATAAAATTATCAATTTGTTCTTCATCTAAATCTTGCAACATAAAATGATAAAATTCAGCGTCTCGGAGTCTTTGTGGTTTATAACCTATTACCCGCGAAGTAACAATAACTCGCACTTTTTTATAGTCATTAGTAAACCGATGAATATCAGTTATTACCATTTCTCGTTTGGTAGGGTCGAAAACTTCATCTAACCCATCAAACATGACAATAGCTTCACCTTTTTCTAATTTGCCATGAAGTTCCTGCTGAGGGATCTGGTAAATAACTCCACTACCTTTTTCGAGAAAATCTAGAAAATTTTCACAGTTTTTCTCATTATAGTTACCCATATAAGTTTGCAGTTCAATTAATATGGGAATTGGATGAAGAGGTAAATCTTTTGGTGATAATTCTGTCCACTTAATAGCTATATATCTTAATAAAGTAGACTTGCCAGAACCAGGGTCGCCTAAGATTACTAAATATTGATATTTGTTGTCTTCTATTAATTCTAAAACTGAACGAGTCTGCTGTTCAAAATATTGGCGCTCGAGACTTTCTAATTGTTCTTGAGAAATTTCTGTTTCTAGCTCCCTAGTCTCTTTTAATTGCTGTTGATGTTCTTTGGGCATAAGATGAATTTGAGGTATAAATTCTTGAGTTTCCCGTACTTTTTGAGGGATAAACATTTTCAACAATTCGATATTATAGGCGAGACCTTTAGTATCTAAACTGTCTAATCTGAGGTTGCCATATCTTTCTCGAATTCCCTCTTGATGTTTTCTTAAGTTAAATTCGGGTTTTCTTTGAATTTGACTTGCCAGTTCCTCGAGATTTTCTGAATCTAATATTTGCCGTAATTCATCTGACTCTCGAATAATCTTTTTTGCTTTTCTCTGGTATTGCTTGATAACTAATTCCCAGTCAAATTTATCTGGTAAAGATGGGTTGATTTGATTCCCAATAGTAGCTAATTTTTTAATATCTAGAGTTACATTTTTATCAAAAGCACTACCCAAAATTGCTAAAACTGATTGATTTTTAATCAACTGTTCTAAGGGTTTAATATACTGATCTAATTGACTTTCATCCCCGTCAACTTCTTTTAATTCTTCTTCTACTAATTCTAAAAAATCTTTAGTTGCTGCTGCCATAGCTTTTTGCAAAGGCTCTTTCTTGTTTATGTTGCTAATAGCATTAGAAAAACATTGCTTAAAAAAATCTTTGACGTAGTCTTCAGCAGCACCTTGAGCTAATTCTCCGATAACTTTCTTGGCAAGAAACCCAACTGCTTTACTAGCTCCCCAAGTAATTAACCATTCCACCATAATTCTTTAATTCTTTAATTATTTAACCTTTTATATCTTAAACTAAATGCATGACTTTTTACTTTTAATTTCCATGATTAGTTATTTTAAATTTTATCAACTACTCAAATTGTTGCAATGTCTTTTTTGCCCACTCCTGTAGTTGTTCGTCTGGGTCGTTTTCGGCTCTGTTTTTTAATAGTGGGAGGGTTTGGGGGTGGTCTGGGTATTGTTTGACTATTATTTCTAGTGCTATTTGTCGAGGGTTGGTTTCATACTCATCTTCATATTGAAAGGGGTCATTAAGAGCGGTGTGATAAAATAATTCAAAAGTT
>JAKQYE010000369.1 GCA_023356605.1 Trichodesmium sp. MAG_R02
TTTATTTTAAATGACTATAGTAACCCATATTTTGCACTTCATATTGTATTATAAGAAGTTACAAGATAATATCTATTTAATTAAGTAGAATTACTTATGAAATTTAGTAACTTCAACAGGACTTAGGCAAAGACACTATATATAGCCCATGATAATTTCGACAAACTTCACCCTTTGTCTCATGCGTTAGCGGAGCTTGGCCTCAGCAATCGTTTAACTATTTTTATTCAAAAAAACAATAGTAGTTCAAGTCAAATAACCTTCATTTTAATTGAAAGATGTTTCAATTGGTCGGTTAGATATTTTGATAATAATCCGTGCTTAAATTGATAAATACTTTGGCCTATTTTATAAGTAAATCTTTTTAAAAAGTTCCACACTAACATTGCACAAGTAATATGATTCTTTTGAATTATTTGCAGAGGACACTGACAAAATTATAAACCTGTTAATTGCTTAATTTCTCGATTGATATCTTCAGATTTTTTATCGAGTTTGAGATTCAAACTCTACATTATAAGAGTGATGATTGATTTAAGTCATTAGTAATAATATATTCTGCTGAATTTGGCAGATACACATAATCCAAAATATTTTCACTTTTTTGTCTCGTGGAAAGCTTTTAAATTTAATTTTTTTCCCTGAGTTTTTTCAGTTTCATTCCAATTTAAGTCTTGAACTTTTTTGTATTTTTCAATCGCGACCTGTATCATCAAATAAGCAATTATTTTTTAAAGGAAAATAAGAAATTTTTCTATCATTATCTATTAATTTAATTAATCTTTATGTTGCATGCCAGGTATCCATTTATACTGTTTTAAATGGTATTTTCTTATTGTTTATGACCATTTTGGATCATTTATTTAACACTCTTCTATTTTTGTTTTCTTGTCAGTATCTGGGTCATAAATACTAGAATCTATAATCCATAATTGTTTATTTTGAGGGTTAAAATATATACAATTAACTATTCTTATCTCACAAACTTCATAGCTTTGCATGACGCAAATAACTTTATGTTCATTACCACTATATTGTAGTCGTGTAAGCTCAATATTATATCCATACTTTTTATTAATTACTGTGTTATCAAAAATTAAATAAGCTGCTGTATCAGCAAACCAATTCTTCTTTTTCATGTGGGTTGCAAACATTTCGCCATAAGTCTTCTGAATTTAAAGACTAATATCTTAAATATCGGTTTATTGTATCATGGCTAATATTCTCCAGATGATTTGCGACCTAGGGTTATTGTAAAATTTGTGTGAGATTTAAGTAATACCAAATTCAAGAAAAGTTGTTACAGTATTAATTTGTCAACTATTACTATGCAGATAAAACCACTGTAGTAATATTTTATTAAATTGGTATAAATATTGACCAGTTACAACAAAATCAAAATTCATGTTTTTTTGAAACTAATATAATTATGTTATTATTATCTAATAATTAAAGACTTTTAGGAAATAAATTTAATATTTTATAACCTTGTTTGAATATATATTAAAAGTAATATATATCCGAAAAAAACTAATTATAGTATTTACAATTCCCTAGTTGAAAGTACACTATATATAGCGTGCCTGGGTAAGTCCTGTTAATATTTTGCGGGAGTCTTGTTTGCAATGGACACTATTGTGATAATCTAAAGTAATAGACTTTTTAACCTAGAATTCCACTCGTGAATAATTTTAGGAGTGGGTTTTCCCTTGGTTATCAAATAAAATCAATAGTCTATAAATGTAGCATTTGCCAGGTAGTAATTATGACTGATTCAATTCGCTTTCTGTTGTGTGCGCCCGACCACTACGATGTGGACTATGTAATTAATCCTTGGATGGAGGGCAACATCCATAAATCTTCGCGCGATCGCTCTGTTGAACAATGGCACAAACTCCACGAGATTATTAAAGAACACGCTATTGTAGACCTAGTACCACCCCAAAAAGGTTGGCCTGATATGGTATTTACAGCTAATGCGGGTCTAGTTCTAGGAAATGTAGTAGTTCTTAGTCGTTTCTTCCACAAAGAACGTCAAGGAGAAGAACCTCACTTCAAAGAATGGTTTCTCAACCAAGATTTCATAGTTTACGAACTTCCCAAAGACCTCCCCTTTGAAGGAGCAGGGGATGCTCTTCTAGACAGAGAAGGTCGTTACCTCTGGGCAGGATATGGCTTTCGTTCCGAGCTCGACTCCCACCCACTTTTGGCAAAATGGCTTGATATTGAAGTACTATCCCTGCGACTCATAGATGAGCGTTTCTACCATCTAGATACTTGTTTCTGTCCTATAACTGGCGGTTACTTGCTCTATTATCCACCCGCATTCGACTCTTATTCTAACCGTTTAATTGAAATGCGAGTACCGCCAGAAAAACGTATTATAGTAGCGGAAGCAGATGCAGTGAACTTTGCCTGCAATGCAGTTAATATTAATCAAACCATCATAATGAACAAGGTTAGTGATGACTTGAAATCAAGTCTTACTGAAGTAGGTTTCAAGATAATTGAAACACCCCTAACTGAGTTCCTAAAAGCAGGTGGTGCAGCTAAATGCCTTACTCTTCGAGTGACAGAACCAGTTATACCAGATAGCCATGCTAGTGTACAAGTCGAAAGTCGCACTATTTGTATGGAAGGACATTTGCTTGATTCTGGCTTAATTAACCAAGCTTTAGATTTAATAGTTGAAGGTGGTGGTAGTTTTAAAGTTCTCAACTTTAATCTTGGAGAACAACGTCAAAGCACTTCCATTGCTGAAGTCAAAGTTTCTACCCCTTCTCATCAGGTCATGGAAGAAATAATGAGTCAGCTTATTGATATCGGAGCAGTAATTCCTACTGAAGATCTTCAGGATGCTAAATTAGACCCAGTAGAACAAAATGGTGTAGCCCCCGATAATTTTTATGTTACTACTATTTATCCCACTGAAGTTAGAGTAAAAGGTCAGTGGATACAAGTAGAAAATCAAAGAATGGATGGAGCGATCGCTATTACTGAAGTGGATGGTTATATCCAAGCCAAATGCAAAGTTATAAGGGATATAAAAATCTTCGAAAAAGTAGTTGTCGATATAGTGGGTATTCGCACTATTCGTAAAACAGAATCCCGTGAAAAACGAAACCAAGAAGAGTTCAGTTTTATGTCTGCTGGTGTTTCTAGTGAACGTCGTGTAGAATTAGTAGTTGAACAAGTAGCTTGGGAATTACGGCAAATACGCGATCGTGGAGGCAAAGTAGTAGTTACGGCAGGACCAGTTGTGATTCACACTGGCGGTAGCGAACATTTAGCAAGTCTAATTCGCCAGGGATATGTACAAGCTTTGTTGGGGGGTAATGCTATAGCAGTGCATGATATTGAACAATCACTCATGGGAACTTCCCTTGGTGTAGATATGACACAGGGAGTTGCAGTTCATGGTGGACACCGACATCATTTGAATACTATTAATACTATTCGCCGTTGTGGTAGTATTCCTAAAGCAGTTGAGACTGGCGTTCTTACCAATGGGGTGATGTATGAGTGTGTTAAGAATAATGTGCCGTTTGTTTTAGCTGGTTCAATTCGTGATGACGGACCCTTACCTGATACTCAGATGGATTTGATCAAGGCTCAGGAAGAATACGCTGAGTTATTGAAAGGTGCTGATATGATTTTGATGTTGTCAACTATGTTGCATTCTATTGGGGTAGGTAATATGACACCTGCTGGAGTGAAGATAGTTTGTGTGGATATTAATCCGGCAGTGGTGACTAAATTGAGTGATCGTGGTTCCATTGAATCTACAGGTGTAGTGACAGATGTTGGTTTGTTCCTCAGTTTATTGATTACACAATTGGATCTTTTGACTAGTCCTTATTCTTTAGCAAAAGTGTAAGTTTAGGAGTTATGAAATCAAGCTATTTGTAGTAGCTTGTTTAGGCTAAAATTTTGAGTGACCCCTGGTCGAAAATATCAATAATTAGAAGTAGTTAGGCTTTACAGCCCTTGTCAGATTCATAAACTACATCGTCACAACCAAAACCTTGTAGGGATATTCCTAGGAACGTCCCTACTGTGGTTTACTAAAATGAAATGCAATCCTAAAACCCATTATCTTTTTCCCCAAGTTCAACTACAAATATCAACCTTGATTATAGTTATAGTCGTTTTAATTAAGATTGAAACAAAAATTGAGTATAATAAAATCAAGTCAACTAGAAACTATCCGGTTTTATAGTTATTCTGAATAAGAGTGGTACAATATAGAAAGTAAAATATTAACTAGAATAAACCATTTAAAGAATGTCTTACAGTAAGGATTTACGAACAAGAGTCATTGATTATATTGAAAATGGAGGAAGTATTTTATCGGCCGCCAGAATCTATAAAGTGGGACGTTCTACAATATATCGGTGGCTAGCAAGAGTAGAATTAAAACCGATTCATAGAAAAACGCTGATTAGAGAATTAGTCAATGGGCAAGGACATGAGGTTATATTTCTCCCTAAATACTCTCCAGATTTAAATGATATAGAACACGACTTTGGTGCATTAAAGAAGAAAAGAATGTACGAAGGAAAAGATAAATCCATTGATGATATCATCCGAGATTATTGTGCATCTTAGTGTCCCAGTCTTATTCATAATGACTATATAAGATAACAGTCGAGGTTGTGTCTGCTTTTTATTTTAATGTTCCTACTGAGAGAAAATTACGACAAAATCTAGAATCAGAGTTAATTGAGAAGTGGCGATCGCCTTTCAATAGAGAA
>JAKQYE010000037.1:0-680 GCA_023356605.1 Trichodesmium sp. MAG_R02
AACTTTACTCTTCTCAAGGAAGGTATACAGAAGCGGAACCTTTGTATATACAAGCATTAGAGATGTATCAGAAGCTCCTGGGTGCTGAACATCCTTATGTTGCCTCCTCCCTCAACAATTTGGCAGAACTTTACTCTTCTCAAGGAAGGTATACAGAAGCGGAACCTTTGTATATACAAGCATTAGAGATGTATCAGAAGCTCCTGGGTGCTGAACATCCTTATGTTGCCACCTCCCTCAACAATTTGGCTTTTCTTTACAAAGCTCAAGGAAGGTATACAGAAGCGGAACCTTTGTATATACAAGCATTAGAGATGAGAAAGAAGCTCCTGGGTGCTGAACATCCTTATGTTGCCACCTCCCTCAACAATTTGGCTTTTCTTTACAAAGCTCAAGGAAGGTATACAGAAGCGGAACCTTTGTTAATACAAGCATTAGATATGACAAAGAAGCTCCTTGGTGCTGAACATCCTGATGTTGCCTCCTCCCTCAACAATTTGGCAGGACTTTACTCTTCTCAAGGAAGGTATACAGAAGCGGAACCTTTGTTAATACAAGCATTAGATATGAGAAAGAAGCTCCTTGGTGCTGAACATCCTTCTGTTGCCTCCTCCCTCAACAATTTGGCAGCACTTTACCGAGCTCAAGGAAGGTATACAGAAGCTGAACCTTTGTTAATA
>JAKQYE010000037.1:780-34829 GCA_023356605.1 Trichodesmium sp. MAG_R02
CAAGCATTAGATATGAGAAAGAAGCTCCTTGGTGCTGAACATCCTGATGTTGCCACCTCCCTCAACAATTTGGCTTTACTGTACAAAACTCAAGGAAGGTATACAGAAGCGGAACCTTTGTTTATACAAGCATTAGATATGAGAAAGAAGCTCCTTGGTGCTGAACATCCTGATGTTGCCACCTCCCTCAACAATTTGGCTTTACTGTACAAAACTCAAGGAAGGTATACAGAAGCGGAACCTTTGTATATACAAGCATTAGAGATGTTGAAGAAGCTCCTTGGTGCTGAACATCCTGATGTTGCCACCAGCCTCAACAATTTGGCAGAACTTTACTCAGATCAAGGAAGGTATACAGAAGCGGAACCATTGTATAGACAAGCATTGGAAATGTATAAGAAGCTCCTTGGTGCTGAACATCCTTATCTTGCCACCTTCCTCAACAATTTGGCAGGACTTTACTCTTCTCAAGGAAGGTATACAGAAGCTGAACCTTTGTATATACAAGCATTAGATATGAGAAAGAAGCTCCTTGGTGCTGAACATCCTTATGTTGCCTCCTCCCTCAACAATTTGGCAGGACTTTACTCAACTCAAGGTAACATTGCCTCAGCAGTGCAATACCTTAAACGCGGCTTAGAAATTCAAGAAAAAAACCTAACTTACAACTTAGCCGCCGGTGCTGAACCTCAAAAAGACAAATATCTCAAAACCATCTCAGGAGCCAAGGGTCTAGCCATCTCTCTCCATCTGCAAACAGCACCAAATAATCCAGCAGCCACAACTCTAGCATTCACAACCATCCTACGCCGCAAAGGTCGCCTCCTCCAATTCTTCACCACCAGCAGACAAATACTCCGACAACAACTCGACTCTCAAGGACTACAATGGCTAGATGAACTTAATAATATTTATAGTGAACTTTCCACTCTGCTCTATAACCGACCAAAAAATCTTCCTCTAGAAACCTACAAGGAAAATTTTGCCTTCTTAGAACAACAGGCAAAAGAACTAGAAGACAAAATTGGTCGTCGCAGTAGCGAGTTTCGGGCAGCCACCCAACCTGTAACCTTAGAAGCTATTCAGGAGTTGATACCCGTTAACGCTGCTTTAGTAGAATTTGTACAGTATTCTCCTTTTGACCCCAAGACAAGAACATGGGAAGAGCCACGCTATGGAGTTTACGTTCTAAGTAGAGAGGGAGAACCCCAAGGCGTCGACCTGGGAACAGTTGAAGAAATTGAATCAGCTATAACATACTTTCGATTTTCTCTACGAGACAAAAAAACTCCCCTAAAACAGCTTAAAGATGCAGCCAGAGAGGTTGAAAAAAAGCTGATGGAACCTGTACGTAAACTACTGGGGTCACAGAAACAAATTCTGATTTCTCCTGATGGCGATCTTAATTTAATTCCTTTTGAAGCATTAGTGGATGAGAATAAGCGCTTTCTAGTAGAAAACTATAGCTTCACCTATCTAAGCTCAGGACGGGACTTACTCACATTTACCTCTACCTCTAGAAACACATCACCAGCGGTATTGCTAGGGGACCCCAAATATGATGAAACAGGAAAAGTAGCTATTAAGCCTCAGGGTAGCTTCGACGATGCCTCAGAATTAGTATTTCCAAGATTAAAAGGAAGCGGTGAGGAAGTCAAAGCCATTGGTGAGTTGCTTGGAGTTGAACCTTTACTACGGGCGGAAGCGACTGAAGCAGCGGTCAAACAAGTTAAAAATCCTTTCATATTGCACATTGCTACTCATGGTTTATTTAGAACAGATGGAGATCCTGAAAAATCTCCCACGATAAATAAAGATTCCCTACTACGGTCAAGTTTAGCTCTGGCTGGGGTTAAGGAGGAACAAATAGATGGGGATAATGGTTTATTGACAGCTTTAGAAGCTGCCGGACTGAATTTGCTAGGCACAGAGCTAGTGGTATTATCCGCCTGCGACACAGGGTTGGGGGGAATTAGTCCCGGAGAGGGAGTTTATGGATTTAGACGAGCATTCGCGATCGCAGGTTCCCAGAGTCAAGTCATTAGTTTATGGAAAGTTGATGATCAAGGGACAAAAGACTTAATGGTGAAGTATTATCAACGGTTGTTGGATGGGAAAATAGGACGAACAGAAGCCTTAAGGCAAACTCAACTGGAGATGCTGAGGGGAGAAGCCGGGGAAAAGTACACTCATCCTTATTTTTGGGCGAGTTTTATTCCCTCTGGAAATTGGCTGCCGATCCCTTCCAGGAAAAGTCAACCTTCCCCTTTATCCCCTGCCTCCAAGGGGGGAAATTAAAAGTCAGATTTTATCAGCTCACAATAATACAGCGCTTTTAAAATTGATCAACTACATCGCCATAACCAAAACCTTGTAGGGACCTTCCATGCAACCTCCCTACAGTGGTCTACCGACATGAAAACTGCTGTAATAAATATGACCATAGTATTGTTAGGAATAAAATACTAGGCTTTTCTTGAATAGGCGATCGCCACAATAAATCTAGAATATTCTATTGATCAAAATATAAGAAAAATGAGTAAACTATATGCAGCGTAGTTGTATAAATCCTGTATAATTAATAATATTAATTTCAGCAAAAATTAATCAAAGAAAAATTATGATGTCTTCATCAGTTCTAAACTACAATTCAGATCTAAGAAACTATCTCTGGTCAGTAGGGATCAGAGAACCAGAAATACTGAAAAAACTCAGGATAGAAACATTAAAAGACAAAAGTGCGCTTATGCAAATATGCCCTGAGCAAGGTGCTTTTATGGCTAATTTAGTTCGTATAATGGGAGTAAATAAAGCAATTGAGGTAGGCACATATACTGGTTACAGTTCTTTAGCCGTTGCTTTAGCTCTTCCGGAAAAAGGAACCTTAGTAGCTTGCGATGTATCTGAAGAATGGACTTCAGTAGCAAAGAGGTTCTGGGAAGAAGCAGGAGTAGCACATAAAATTCAGTTGTTCTTAGCCCCCGCTCAAGAAACCTTACAAGTAAAAATAGATTCGGGAGAGTCGGGCACCTTTGATTTTATGTTTATCGATGCGGATAAAACTAACTATGAAATTTATTATGAGAAAGGACTTCAACTATTAAGAAAAGGGGGTTTAATCATAATAGACAATGTCTTATGGTCTGGAGCAGTTATTAATAATAAAATCAATGATCAAAGTACTGTGGCTTTGAGAAATCTCAACGATTTAATTTGTAAAGACGAAAGAGTAGATATCTCTATGCTACCTATAGGTGATGGATTAACCTTGGCTGTCAAGAGATAAATTATTAAATTCTACAGTAAATCTAACAGGACTTATAAGAGAAGTCAAAAGTCAAAAGTAAACCGTACGAAAAAAACTCTAGAAAATCGTAAAAGCTTTTATCTTGATATTGGATTAACCAATATTTCTTAAATAGGCGATCGCCACAATAAATCTAGAATATTCTATTGCTCAAAATATACAGCGCTTTTCAAATTGATGAACTACATCCCCATAACCAAAATCTTGTAGGGACCTTGCATGAAATGTCCCTACTGTGGTCGACCGACATGAAAAATGCTGTAGTATTATCAGGTCAGGACTTACACAGAAACCCTATATCTAGTAGGGGCTTTCTGGCATTTCCCCTCTACAGATAGATTATCAGCTACCAGCCATGGCTAAGTCTGGTAAGTAAAAATACTAGGCTTTTCTTAAATAGGCGATCGCCACAATAAATCTAGAATATTCTATTGCTCAAAATATACAGCGCTTTTCAAATTGATGAACTACATCCCCATAACCAAAATCTTGTAGGGACCTTGCATGAAATGTCCCTACTGTGGTCGACCGACATGAAAAATGCTGTAGTATTATCAGGTCAGGACTTACACAGAAACCCTATATCTAGTAGGGGCTTTCTGGCATTTCCCCTCTACAGATAGATTATCAGCTACCAGCCATGGCTAAGTCTGGTAAGTAAAAATACTAGGCTTTTCTTAAATAGGCGATCGCACAGTAAACCCAGAATATTCTCTTCTTTTTATATTTACCAGAATCTTCAGCATAACCTATTTGGCCCAAACTTAGCTAACAGTCATTGTTCTCATCAATGACCTGGGAGGGGTGGTTGTACCATCAGGATGGGCACAGACCTCTGTCCCTTAACAGCAGCTATCAACCAAGCAACTCAAGAGCTGATAATTAATCCCACTCTCAATCAAAATAGTAAAAAGTCAGAAAATGATGGGATAGGACTTACGCAGTACATATATATAGTTAATTTTTGGTAATTATTTCAGATATAATAACTTTAATTTAGATTGAGACATTTTTTTATTTCTATAACTAAGTTTCAGCAAGAAAAAGTTTTCTATTCTTATTTAAAACGACTATAAAAATACCACAATCACAAGACTTACGTATTGCTTCTATATATAGTGTATTTCTGATAATTATTTCCAATATTTACACTACAATTAGTGTCTTTGGGTAAGTCCTGAATCAATGCCTTTACCTAAGTCCTATTTTTAGTCATTTCTAGTTTTGTTCGATGAAGTTAACTGTTTAGCCTTGACAAAAAAATATAGAGTGAGTAAAGATAATGGCAATACTAAATCTTATCAATTTGTAAGGATATCTATGAACACAAGACTTGCTTCAAATGCCCCTGCCAGTGCAGATACCGTTTTATATTCACAGACAGTAGCTACAAATCAGGAATTAGCTCCAGACTTAGTTCGTGACTCAAAATTGAACCTTAGAATAGATTATGTCAACAATATGCCATTTGTGTTGGGGGCTGGTTACTTTAGTGAAACTCCAAATTTAGCCTCCCCAGTACCTGTGGGAGAACAACTATTATTGGTGGATCAGAATGAGGGAATTTATCGCTTTGAAGGTAATAGTGTGTCTGAGGTTTTTAACATTGATGACGCGCCAGTAGGACTGACACTCGATAATCCACAATTAATTCCTAACCGACAACCAATTCTCAATATTGCTGGGAATGCAGTTGGTGACAAAGTTATCGTAGTCTATATGTCTTCTACCCTTCCAAAGGAAGAATTAGTTGAGCAAAATTCTTACACCCTTCCAGAGGCTCTCCCCGGAGAAACAGCTGAGGGGCCTGTGCCTAATTTGTATCAGCTGTCCCCGACATATTATCAGGTGATGTACGAATACCAATTTGACGGAGAAAAACTTTCTAATCCGAAAGCTATTGCCTCCTTTGAAACGCAAGCTCAACACCACCATGGGGGAGCATTAGAAGTATTGCCAAATGGTGATATTTTATATGCGACTGGAGATGGGCTGCCATTTGGTTTAGATGGTAGATATGCTCCACAAGATGATAACTCTCACCTGAGCAAAATTCTAATTGTGGACCCTGCCGATGGATCATTTGAAGTTGCAGCAAAAGGCGTGAGGAATGTCCAACACTTCCAAATTCTTGATTCACCCCAAGATGAACTTAATTTACTTGTTTTTACCGATATCGGAGGGGTGACCGCTGAGGAAATTAACTCCATATCTTTGTCAGATCTATACAATACAGACGAAATTGAGAATTGTCGGCCTAAATTTTGTGAATATGGTCTGGCCATTTTTGTGGTTTAGCGATCGCTCTAGATAACTATCAGGACTTACGTAGAACAACTATATCTAGTAGGGGTTAACGGCCGTTAACCCCTACAGATGGTGTATATTTTCATATTTGGCGTAAGTCCTGAACTATTTTGGTATGAAGTCACATTTTAAACTTTTGTGGTTCATTCATATGAAAACCGTTGTAACCCTACCTACAAGAGAGGAAATTATGAAATACTAAATTAATTATCGCTCTTAGCGGTAATATTTTAGACAAAAATAAAATAGGATTGCTATAGATAGATTATTTGTATGGGGTTGCGCTGCCACTCAACCCAATCTACAAAAGAGGCTAGCAAATATAGCCATTGGGAGTATTTCCCGTTCCCTGTATTGCTATAACCAATTACCAACAATAATAAATGGTGACCAATAATAAGGTATATTGTAATTTGAATTTGGTTCAATCTCTCCTTTGATAAATTTAATTTGAACCTGACGTAGTGCTTCTGCTTTTCTCAGTTGCGAACTCTTAGACTGCAATAATTGTTGATAAAATTGTTTCATTAATTCTGTTGTAGAGGCATCATGTACCCTCCATAAACTCCCTAAAACACTACGAGCACCTGCCCGAACTGCAACTCCAGCCAAACCCAATGCTGCTCGTTGATCTCCAACTGCTGTCTGGCAAGCACTTAAAACTAATAATTCTATAGCTCGATCCGATCGCTGCAAATTCTCACTCTGGAGGAGTTTATCGAAATCTCTAACATTAATAGGTTTATCCCATGCTAAAATGAAAGTATCATCAGGATTAGAACTAAATTGTCCATGAGAGGCAATATGGACAATGTTAAAGGGCTCAGAATTAATTTTGTCTTGAATATTAATTTCTGTGAATTTTTCATCTATTAATTGCTCAGATTGTGGTACCGTTCTGTTAATAGCTTCTATTTCCCGTTTAACGTTAGTTAAACGATGATAGCCTCTCTCTCTATAACTTGGTGCTTCTTTGTCTGTTCCAGTAGTTAATACTCGCGCTTGCTCTTTTAATAAGGGTTTGGGAGCCAGCAATTCCAAACTCGGAGCCACAACGATCGCGTATCGTTCCACAAGATATCGTGCCTGTTCACTATCATATAAAACGGACATAGGAATATTTCTTAGTTCTCCTTCCAAAACAAAAACCAGGGTTTTTATTTGACTCGTATCATGTTTGAGATTCGTTTCCAAATCCGCTTCAAAAGGCTTAATTAACAACTGATAAAGTTGATTTGACTGGGATTTTGTTTTACTTATTAGTTCTGGTCTTATTGGACTCAGTGTAATATTAACCCTGAGGGACTGCAATAGGTGATTCTCAAATTGGGCTTTAAAGTCACTTTCACTCACGGCAGCATAACGAAAATTATCAGTACCAGGCAATTTTAGAATAATACTTAATTGATCCTTAAATAAGATTGGATAAATAACAGCTGCATTCTCATCAATTTGATCAATATTAATATCCTGAGTATTCACACAAGCATCTTGGAAAAAGTTATCCAATTCTGCTAATTTTAGAGATTCAATTACTCTAACAGCAGTTTTAATATTTGCCACATTAGGTTGATTTGAGTCTAGTTCAGGCCGGAGTAATAAGTATAGCAATTTTCTATACAAAGGTTCAATAGTAGCACGAAAATCAAACTGAATATCTTGATTTAATCCTACTAAATCCCGTCTTAAAACTTGGAGGCTATTAAAAGCAGATTTTTCAGCTAAGAGTGCTTCTGAATAATTTCCTTGCTGAATCAAAATATCTCCTAATTGTTCTTGGAGTTTATAAGCAATATCAGAAGCAGATATTTTTTGAGCAATAACTAATGCTTTATTTGTCAATTTTAGTGCTTTTTCCAGTCGTTTTTGATTGAGAATAAATTTTGCCTTAGTGGCAATTCCATCAGCTTCTAAACGGGAATCATTAATATCTTTTGCTTGTTGAATTCCCTGATTTAATAATGCATAAACTGGAATCAAATCAGTCAAATTTATTTTAAGTTGAGCCCAAGTTGATTGAGGATCTATTTCCTCAAGATCTATGAATATTTTGGCTAAGTTAATTATGATTTTAATTGATTCATGAGTAGGATTAATTTGATTTAAATAATGAACAATTTTTGGTAGAGTATCAATCTGAAATTCCACATAAGGCTGCAGTAAATTACTCCTGAATACTTGAACCAACTGGCTAGATTTAACTAGTAAATTAAGATTATTAATAGTTCCTTGAATTTGAAATAATTTGTCATTAGAAATACTTACAGCTTCTTGATAATTAGATAAACTTTGATTAACTAGTTTTTGAAGTTTTTCTTCATCTTGACTACTTCTACGATTAGGATCAAGATTAGCAATATTTTGGGCTTGAGAAAGCATATTATTACCTAAATTAATCAACAATTGAGCTTTAGTATTGTTAGAATATACCCACTTCCTACTTGCTTCTAATACCTTTTCAGATAACTCTAATTTACCGACCGCTCGCAGTCCATTTCCTAAACTTTGTAATCCCTGAAAATTTAGGCTAGTATTTGATGTTTGAAACTTTAGCAGAATATTTTCTAAGTCATTTTCGGTTAAGCGAAGGCATTTTAAATCATTGCCGAATGCTTCCAAGACAGTATTACAGGAACGTCGATAAAAGCCTAAACTGGTTAAAGCCTTAGCTTGATTAATTTGAGTGCCGATAATACCAGTTTGATTTTGATTTTGGCGATAGAGTTCTTCTGCTTCTTGCCAAATTTCTAATGCTGCTTCTGCCTTTCCTTGTTGTAATAATTGAGTTCCTTTTTGAACTAGATTAGCTGCAGAAGATTGAGCTAAAGTAGGAGATAAAATATTAATTCCCACAGTGAAACATAAACTTAATAGGGTAATGGCGAGCAATTTTATAATCTTCATAAATATATAAATTTCATATAAAATTAGATCATACAATAACATATTATGTTGCTTGTAGCATTAGTGGTAATGTTACTGTTTTTACGCAGGATAAAGTCTTTGTTATTATTGATCGTAATGCTGCCTTGATCCCCAGCTGTGGTTTCAGCTTTTAGCTGTGCTTTATTTTTGATGCGGATGTTGTTACTGTTGATTATTAGATCACCTGGAGGTTTTTGGGTGGTGGAACTGACTGCAATTTGTGCTTGGTTGCGGAGGTTTAGGCTTTCGGTATAGATAGTTATGTTTCCTGCTGCTCCTGTTGCTATGTTACCTCGCACTCGAGCCAATAAACCACTGTTATCCATTTCTATGTTTCTAGCAGAGATTGTTAAATCCCCTGCATTTCCCTGACCCAAACTAGAGGTAGAAATCAGCGCTCCATTTCCCAGGGTTAAACTTTCTGCAACTTCCACTGTCAACTTCCCTCCATTACCTTTTCCTATAGTCACTGCCAACAAACCAGTCAAATCCAAATCCCCCCCACCAATTATTTCTATGTCTCTGGCAGAGACCATTAAATTCCCTGCATTTCCCTGACCAAAGGTAGTGGTAGAAATCAGTGCATCTTGCAGCGTTAAACTTTCTGCTTCTACCGTCAAATCACCAACATCTCCCTTACCAAAAGTATTCACAATAATAATACTCGGAATCTTCTTAAAAGAACGGGTAGTCCCACCAATACCACCAATATTTAATGTCAATGAAATATTGTTTTCAAGAGGTTTTGTAGCTTCTACTTTAATAGACTCAGATGCTTTAATAATTGAAGTCCCTCCATCCTTATCCCCCGAGCTTTGTCCTGTAATTATTGAATTATCTTGCACTTTTATCTGTTCTCCTCGAATTTGAAATTCTACTCTTCCATTTCCACTCACATCTATAGAACTCTCTTCAGATAGTAGAATTTGGCCAAATTTCAGGTTTTGATCATAGCTAAGGGTGCCATCGGTAGTTATTCTTACTGCCCCATTCTGAACACTTCCCAACTCAACACGTCCTCCTAGTGATGTGAGATTTCCCCCCCTGAAGAATATATCACCACCAAGTAATCCTAAGATTTGGCCTTGAGAAACTTTCAAGCCTAGATTCCGGTTCTCTTTTCCTTCCTCAGTGAAGCTTCTTATGTATTTTGACATATTTATATTATGACCTCGACCTTCAACTTGAATACTGCCTGGGTTTTCGGGCAACCTCAACCCAATGGGAACATTAACTGTAAGTAGTGGGGGTGCTTGAGGGTCTGAAGTGGTAAATTCAAATCCCTTGTTAAATAAGACACTATCGGCAGTAGATCCATAGAAGGAACCTTGGACATCTAGTTTAGCTTCTGACCCAAAGATTATGCCTTTAGGGTTAATGAAAAATAAGTCAGCTTTTCCATCTACACCCAAGGTTCCTAATATGTTAGAGGTATTGTCTCCTGTGACGCGAGTCAGGATGTTTGTAACTCCATCAGGGTTGCTAAAGTAAACCTGTCCTCCCTGTTGAATGTTGAATTCTTGAAAACTGTGGAATAAGTTTGTCCCTCTTTTGGCCCCGCCATCTATACGATCGCCTTCTATTCCTTTAATATTTATATTCGGTGTGACCACTGAATTTTCTTCTCCTAAAGTATTATCAGGTAAAAGTTGGGCGATCGCTGGTGAGATATCCACTCTAAAATATCCCAGACTCAAAGATAGGGGAAAAATTATGAGGAATAAATTTTTGTAAAAATGCAGCATTGATCTAAGACAAAAAAATCAAACATTATTTATTAGGACTTACACACCCAAACAAAAAACTGGCTTTACTACCCTTTATAATAATAATGTCAGGACTTACCCAGGTACGCTATATATAGCGTACTTTCAACTAGGGAATTGTCAATTACTTAAATTAGTTTTTTTTCGGATAGATATTATTTTTAATATATATTAAAATCAAGTGAAAAATTATTAAATTAATTTGCTGAAAATATTTAACTATTAGACAATAATAACATGATCATATTAGTTGCAAAAAAACATGGATTATAATCCATGTCAGGACTTACGAAACGGCACTAATTGTAGTAGCAATATCTTGAAAAATACAAATTCATGCGCCATATATAGCGGTACTGCCTAAGTCCTGTATGTTATAACTATTCAATATTTACTTATAGTTGTTTTAATTAAGATTGAAACAAAAATTGAGTATAATAAAATTAAGTCAACTAGAAACTATTTTAAACTATCCCTTACAGTTTAGACTTAAGACAAAAAGTAATAAATTTTGTAGAAAATGGCGGTACGATTACCAAAGCAGCTCATACATTTGGGATAGGAAGAGCTTCGATATATAGATGGTTATCTCGCCTTGTGGCAAAAATCCTACTGCTTTTCAGGGAACAAGGAAAAGGGAACAGAGAATAGGCAAGAGTTTTAAAAGTTTTATTTACTTTTGGATTTGTCGGAACCTATGGGCGGACTGCTATATAAAAATATCTAACCGATCAATTAGAAACATCCTTCAATTAAAATGAAGGTTATTTAACTTGAATTACTATTGGTTTTTTGAATAAAAATAGTTAGGCGTTCGCGGAGCGTGGCATTAGCCGTATCCCATGAAGCAAAGCGTGAAGATAGTTAAAATTGTCATGCACTATATGTAGCACCTTTGCATAAGTCCTGAATATTATAAACAATAATAAAGTCCCATTTAAAACAGTATTAATGAATAGTTGTTATGCAACACAAAGATTAATAGCATTAATAGATAATGATAGAAAAATTTATTATTGTCCTTTAAAAAAGAATTGCGCCCGTTGATGAGATAGGTGGTATAGAAAAATACAAAAATGTTCAAAAATTAAATTTGAATGAGACTGAAAAATTATCGGGAAAAAGAATTAAAATTAAAAGCTTTCCATGAGACAAAAAAGTAAAAATATTTTGGTAATAGTGTTTCTCTCAATTTCACCAGAATATATTGTCACTAACTACCTAAATCAATCATGGCGCTTATGATGTATAATTTGAATCTATTGCCTAGATGGAAAATTGAAGAATTTCACGGCAGAATTAAGGAATTAAGAGGTTTAGGACCCTTGCCAATGTCGTCTGTGAATAATTCAAAATAATCATATTACTTGTGCAATATTAGTATGGAACTTCTTAAAAAAATTTGCTTTTAAAATAGGAAAAATCATTGCTCAAGAACAGCCATGAATTATTATCAAATTGGTCTGAGCGACCAATTGAAATATCCTTCAATTAAATAAAATGAAGAAAATTTTACAGCGCTTTTCAAATTGATGAACTACATCGCCACAACCAAAACCTTGTAGGGACGTTGCATGACAAAAATGGTTTGGTCCCTACTGTGCTCTACGGACATAAAAACTGCTATAACTCGAATAACTGAAGGTTTTTTGAACAAAAATAGGACTTACATAATACCGCTATATATGGTGTATTGTTGATGAATATTTCATATGTTTGCTGTACAATTAACGTCTTTGCATAAGTCCTGATACTAATATAACAACCATAGTAGTCTCCACGCTACGGGTATCATAAGTTGCCAATGCCTTTGCTGAAGATACCAGTAGAAAAGTTTTTGGGAAATATTATAATTAAATCTATTTAACTACTGAAAATTCTATGCCTGACTTTAAATTTACAGGACTTACGCAACGGCACTATGTATAGTGGCAATATCTTAAAAATGATAATTTTTGGCACCATATATAGCGTTACTGCGTAAGTCCTGATTTATTTTCTTAAAGGTTCCACTATCGGCAAAAAATAGGGGACTAATTTTTCGTTTCCCACAACCAAAGCAGGAAAAGGATGATTCAAATAATCTTTACCTATTTTTAAAGGAAAAATATCTCCCGATCCCAATGGTATCCAAATTGCTCCTGCTGCTTTTGCAATCACCCAAGATCCAGCAATATCCCAAATTTTCGGAGTAGCTTCCACCCCACCAATAGACGCACCAGAAGCTACAAGTAAAAAGTTATAACTTGCCATTCCTAACATTCTAATTTTTGTTGGCAGTTGGGGTAAAATTTTTGTACTTCGAGAGCAAAGATTAAATAAATGATTACCACTAATTATGTCTTGAATTGGGTTAATTTGTCGATTATTTAAAAATGCTCTAGTGATAGGTGGATTATTTAAATAGGTTTGATTTTCCTGATAATAAAAACCATAATAAGATTGACGTAATGGTGGCAAATTTACATAACCAAACATAGGAGTACCCCGATAGAATAATCCCATAGAAGTTCCCCAAATTGGCACACCGTTAGTAAAGTTTGTTGTCCCATCTAAAGGATCGATAATCCAACACCATTCATTACTAGGAAATATCTGTTGGCTTTCTTCTGTTAATATTCCGTGGCTGGGAAAAGTCGAGGCGATCGCTTCTCTAATTGTCCTATCTGCCCATCGATCAGATTTAGTAACTAAACTACCATCAGCTTTTTCGTCTGCTTTCACATTTCCAAAGTCTTTTAAAAGTTGATTTCCGACTCTGAAAGTAGTTGTTTCTGCAAATTTTAAAACCTGGTTCCATAAGTCTGCCATTTTGATTTTTTATCCTACTTATTTTTGGTGCAAAAATTATTAATTAACTTACTAGTAAACCTAAATAATTAGGTTAATTATAAATCTCGAAATAAAATACAACTTAATTGATATCCTTTATTGAGCAGTCCTTTGAAAACCCTCATTTAGGGTCAAATTGGGAAACACTTTAACAAACAACAGAAAACTACTCCAATTAACTAATTTATAAAAAATAGGATTTAATTGTCTACTTTACTTTTCTTGAGAATATTACTACTTGTACCTATACAAACCCTAACCCACCAGAGAACAAGATTTTTCCCTTAAGATTTACTTGCTCAACCCTTTCTTACTTCTATAATTAAATTATATGGCAATCCTAAATGATATTAGAGAAGGTATCATGTGTCATTAAATCAGTTCCCCTATACAATTCTACTTTTCCATGATGCCTCATTTATTTTCAAAACCACTTAGGATTAGTATAAACCATCTGTGTATCCATATTATATTAGCTTCAAAAGTTATTAATTATTTCAATTAATTCTTGTGTTTTTTTAACTAAAGCATCTGGCTGATATTTAGATAAAACTTCTCTATAATTAAAACCTAAAGTCACAGCTATTGCCCTAACTTTAGTTTCTTTAGCAGCATTAATCTCCCTAATTTCATCTGCAAGATAAACTATTTATTCTGGCTGAATATTCTTGAATTTTAATTTTTTTTGATCGACCTATGTTTACCAAAAAGTGTTGTCCCTGAAGCCATAAAATCAAAAATTAACAAATCATGTTTTTGTAAAACATCTTCTACATTTTCTTGAGTATTAGAAGTAATTATTCCTATTTTATAACCTTGAAGTTTTAGGGCTAACAAAATTTCTTTAATTCCAGTAAATAATTCTATATCATTAATTTCTTTTTGAAAATATGTTCTAATTCTTCTCAGGAAAAAAGGTACCTGAAAAATGGATATTCTTGACTGTCTAATAAATTCTTGGCTGCTTAACTTTTCAATTTCTGTTATTTCCTCTTTTGCAGCTTGTTTACAGCGGCTTTCATTTTATTATACCACGGTAGGAAGGTTCCATGGAAGGGGTCCATACAAGGTTTTGGTTGTGAGGATGTAGTTTATCAATCTGAAGAGCATTGTATATCCAAATTTAACTAAGAGATGGTTTGTGATAATAAAAACCAGATTGAAAGTATCTGCATGATATAATAACTCCTAATTGCCGTTTAATTCTATTATGAATTATTGGCGTTTTTGGGGATTAATGTAATACAATATAAACCAATAACTATATAGGAATAGATACTTAATTTAATACTTATTCAAGATTAGCGCGAGCATTGCGTTGCAGCATTTCCGGCTTAATACGTCGCAATGCAGAGGCCGGAAACTGTCTATTCCAATCCTCTTCTGATATTTCTGCTAGTTTTGTTAACTCAGGTGCTAAATTATCAGGATATGGCTGAAACTCATCAATATTTGTCTGTTGAGCAAATCTTTGATTCCAAGGACAAACATCTTGACAAATATCACAACCTGCAACCCACCCTTTTAAATTTGACTTAATATCTGTAGGCAGTTCCGGATTTCTATTTTCAATAGTATGATAAGCAATACAAAGATTTGCATCAATAACAAAAGATTCTACAATTGCATTAGTCGGACAGGCTTCAATACAGCGAGTACAAGTACCACAATGTTCAGTATGGGGGCGATCGCTGATCAATTCTAGGTTCGTCAGCACTTCCCCCAAAAATACCCATGAACCATATTCTCTAGTAATCAGATTACCATTTTTAGCTATCCAACCTAATCCAGCTTGTTCCGCCAATGGTTTTTCCATAATAGGGCCAGTATCTACATAATACCGAGTCAAAATCTCCTTGTCTTGCTCTTGTAGCCAATTTGCCAGAATTTTTAACTTTTTGTACATCACTTTGTGATAATCCCTGCCCCACCCATAACGAGAAATTTTCCCAATCTCACTATTTTCAGAGTGTTGATATGGCGTGTAATAATTGAGTCCAACGCAAATAATAGACTGTACCTCTGGCATCACTCCCTTCAAATCTTGACGTTTGGGGTTAGCCATCCATTCTAAATCTGCCTGATAACCCTTATTCAACCACTTTTGTAATCTATTTATTTCTGAGCCGAATTCATTAGCTGAAGCTATACCAACCTTGTGAAACCCCAATTCTAGGGTTTTCTGTTTGATTTGACTACTGCTAATAGGGGATTTCATTGATCTACTAAAAATAACTACAAATACTTAACTGTTGTCTTAAGTGGGACTTTTAAAATCTTATTATTTGTATAACGGCAACCGCATCATACCTCAATACACAAGCTTAGAGCAAATGTATAAAGATAATCTAAAGAAGGTTTATTTCCTGTAAAACTATGTGTTAACTTGGGGTGTAACTTAATCTGATACTCGTTCGACTAAATCAATCTATTTAATTGTGTAGAGAATTTCTAAAATCAGGATCCATTCTGACATCCTCTAGAACTTAAACGCAATAAGACCTTTACATAGCTATTTTCTTAGGTGGGTTGAGGTTGTATTCGGTGCTGCTATTTGATTAAGCAAAAAGAAGAGTTTAAAATTAGGCCTAAAAGAGTGAACCTTGAGATTCAATCTTTCTCATAAATGTCCAAACACATTAATAATAGCATGTTTAAGTATTAATTCAACTGACCCCAGCCATTTATACCCAGCTGTATAGGGGTTAGTTTTCCACTTACAGGATATATTTAACAATCAGACAAATACCTTATTGCATTTCTTCAGGCATACTTGCTTCCAACTTTAGACAATTTCTACCATCTATTTGCAATTTATACTCTACACGATCCATTAGTCTATTCATAATTAACCATCCATAACCACTTTCTTGTTTAGCATCTGGCGTAGGTGGGCTATAATCGCCTGTATCGTAACCTTCACCATAGTCCCAAATTTCCAAAGCAATATCATTATCTTTTACTTCTAAGCGTATTAGCACTGGTAAGTGAGGCTTGTCTTTATGAGCATGACGAATCACATTGGAATAGGCCTCTGCAAGTACCAAACGCAAACGGTTCGATTGATGAGGCCAATCAATATGTTCTCCCAGCTCTACTTTCAAACTGCTTAATAACCATTGTTCGGCAATAGTTAAAAAAATTAGGTTGCTTGGTACCTGAAGCTCAGTTTTCATAAATTCACAGAACCTCCAGAGATAATATAGTTTGGTCATCTTCCTGAACTTGATTATCAGCTCGGATATAAGCCAATAAACTATTCAGGTCTAGTTGGCTTTTATGTTGCTTGAGGAGTTTCCATAAACCTTCTTGTTGCAACATTACACGAGTTTCTACCCCACTATCAGTAAGTTCTTGAACTACTGTAGCTTCAGTAATGCCATCACTGGTCAGCAGAAATACGTCTCCTGAGTCCAAGTCTACAGTACCTGCTTTGCCTCTCCATATTGGCAATATTCCTAGGGGGATACCACGATCTTTAAGGAAATTGGGTACTTGCTCAGAACCTGTGTTTCCACTGGTTGGCAATGCGGTTCTAGACCAGACTAGGGGATATATATGGCCAGCATTAGCATAGGCTAATGAGCCAGTTTCTGGCGTATAACGAGCCAATACCATTGTAATGAAACAATTATTACTAATTAGATCGTCTGAAAGACTACTGTTAAGATTTTGCATGACTTCGTAGGGTTCTGCGGGATTTTCTTGAGAAAGTTCTCGTCGCATCACAGAAATAGCACTAGCCATGAATAAGGCAGCAGGCACTCCCTTGCCAGAAACATCACCCAATGCTAGCCATATTTCCCCTTGAGGGTGAGTATAAACTTCAAAAAAATCACCTCCTACTTCTCTGGCTGGATAGCAACAAGCCTGTATCCTGAACCTATCAAAATCTGGCCAACTTTGGCGCAATAAGTTGCTTTGTATCTGACGAGCTACTTCTAACTCATTACTCATTTGTTCAGCAAGTTCCCTGGTACGCTGATATAGCCTGGCTTGGGATAATGCTAAGGCTGCTTGCTGTAAGACACTTTTTATAAACTCTATATCTTCTGAAGACCAGAAGTTATTTCTGTTTTCTTGATTAAGGGCTAAAACTGCTAATAGATCTTTCTGGTAAATTAGAGGGACTATTAATTTGCAACTGTTTTTATTTGAACCTTCTTCAAAGTAGGTTTCACTACTTTGTACTACTTGCAATAATAATTCTTCTAGTTTTTTATTGATGGGAAAGTTGTTCTCTGCACTCTCAGGGCTTTGATAAGAAACAGGTTTAGATATTAGGTGATCGCCTGATACTGGCCATAATATTCCTTCTGTTGCTCTAAAAGTTCGTCCTACTGCCTGAACTATCGTTGATAACATACTAGAGTAATCCAATGATTCTCTAATCGCACTCATTACTTCATTCACAATAGACTCACGTCGCAGAGCCAGAGTCAAAGCATCTGTTCTTTGCTTCACCATTTTGTAGGTTTCTGAAGCTTGTTTAACTACTACTTTTAATTCTTCTGGATTCCATGGTTTTGTGATATACTTAAATACTTTACCTGAGTTAATTGCTTCTACTAAATCCTCTACATCTGTGTAGCCTGTAAGTAGAATCCTAACTGTGTTTGGAAATATTTCAAAGGTTTTGCCTAAAAACTCTGTACCATTCATTTCTGGCATTCTTTGGTCAGAGATAATCAGTGCCATTTCTCCTTCTGCTTCTAAAACGTCCATTGCAGTGAAGGCACTATCAGCTTTATACACTTTAAAGTCTCGCCGAAACGTCCTGTACAACAAATCTAGGTTATCTGGTTCGTCATCGACAACCAGCAATTTGAGTTTCTTGTCTTCCCAACTCATGCTATACCTTGGCTCCCAGAGAATTTTTTAGATATGACACTCTGATTTTTGCAGTATGAGTATTTTATAGTAGAATATTTCAGCTTTGTCACACCAACACAATAATAGTTTAATAAGTCAACTTTGATAAATCTAGGCTTAAGTTTTTATGGCCATCACAAATTAAGGTTCAATAAAATTTCCACCTTTAGAAATGATTTAAAAATTGAAGCCCAACTCCATGATAAATATGCATTTAGGTTGTGCTCAAATTTACTCATCTCTAACTTCTAGAAGTAAAATGTAACTCTAATTCAGGGTCTTAATATTTACCTAACTGATTAGCTATATAATAGAGGAAGTCGTTTCTGTCTATTAGTTTAACTATTTAAATCAGATCTCTATGCTTTTAGTGATTATCGTAGATAATACCAGAGAATTAGAACTAACAGCCCACTTTCCCTCATCTACGAGTTAGCTTAACCTTTCGGCCAATCTAAGTTTAGCAGAGCGCGCCCGTGGATTTGTTGCTACTTCATTGTCTTGAGGTTGTATGGGTTTTTTTGTCAACACCTTTAAAAGGTAGGAGTCTCTCAGGCCATGTTTGACTAAACGATCCTCTAAACTATGAAAGCTAATAATCCCTATCCTACCTCCAATTTTTAACCATTCAGGAGCATTCTTAAGGAAAGTTTCCAGGCTAGAAAGTTCCTGATTTACTTCTATTCTGAGAGCTTGAAAGACACGAGTAGCCGGATGTATCCTACCATAACGGTACTTGGGAGGTACACAATGGGCGATCGCTTCGGCCAACTCAGTTGTTGTTTCAAAAGGACGACTTTCTACTATTCTTCTGGCAATGCGCCGGGACAGACGTTCTTCTCCATAGGTATAAAAAATATTTGCTAACTTGGCCTCTTCCCAATGATTAATTATTTCGGCTGCTGTTATTTTTTGTTGCTGGTTCATCCGCATATCTAACTTACCTTGATGTCGGAAACTAAAACCTCGTTTTGGGGTATCTAACTGTACAGAATTTATACCTAGATCCGCTATTATACCATCAAATTTGGCATTTTGGGGTTCATAATCAGCAAAATTACTATGGCAAAATTGGATGTTAGAGTTGTGAGAGGCAAGTAAAGTTTGAGAACAGACAATTGCTTGTTCATCTTGGTCAATAGCTACTATTCTCACCCCTGAGGCAGCAGCTAGAATTAACTGAGTATGGCCACCAAATCCCAATGTTGCATCTAAGTAGAGGCCTCCTGGACGAATTTCTAAACCGGAAATCAACTCACTACTTAGAACTGGTACATGGTTCATAAAGTCAAAAGTCAAAAGTTAAGTATTTGCTTAATTCTATCTGTTTCCACTCACCTGCTCTCTCTATAATTGTCTAAGTCTACGCCACAAAACATGATAACATTTAGCCTCGAAAAAAAGGCCTAGTGATTGGACATAAACATTAAATAGCACTCATAGGAGAATAGTCAAGATGAGTCAAATTCAAACTAGAACCGAACCCATGGTCATCAATATGGGGCCTCATCATCCCTCAATGCACGGGGTGTTAAGGTTAATTGTAACTTTAGATGGAGAAGATGTAATTGACTGTGAACCTGTAATTGGTTACTTACACAGGGGCATGGAAAAGATTGCGGAGAATCGGACTAATACAATGTTTGTCCCTTACGTTAGTCGTTGGGATTATGCTGCGGGAATGTTTAACGAGGCCATAACAGTTAATGCCCCAGAACAATTAGCGGATATCGAAGTTCCTAAAAGGGCCAGTTATATCCGGGTAATTATGTTGGAACTAAACCGAATTGCTAATCATTTGTTATGGCTTGGCCCATTCTTGGCGGATGTGGGGGCACAAACTCCTTTCTTCTACATCTTCCGGGAAAGGGAAATGATTTATGACTTATGGGAAGCTGCTACGGGTTATCGGATGGTAAATAATAATTATTTTCGTATTGGTGGGGTAGCTGCTGATTTGCCTTATGGTTGGGTGGATAAGTGCGAAGATTTTTGTGATTATTTTTTGCCCAAGGTTGATGAGTATGAGCGTCTAATTACTAATAACCCAATTTTCCGACGCCGGATTATGGGATTAGGTGTAATCAGTCGGGAAGAGGCTATTAATTGGGGACTTTCTGGCCCTATGTTGCGAGCTTCTGGCGTTAAGTGGGATTTACGGAAGGTTGACCACTATGAATGTTATGACGATTTTGATTGGGAAGTTCACTGGGAAAAAGATGGAGATTGTTTGGCGCGATATCTCGTGCGGATTCGAGAAATGCGGGAGTCAGTTAAGATTATTCGTCAAGCTATTCAGGGACTTCCTGGTGGACCTTATGAAAATCTAGAAGCTAAACGGATGGTTGGTGGGCCTAAGTCCGAGTGGAATGATTTTGATTACCAATTTTTAGGTAAAAAAATTCCTCCGACTTTTAAGATTCCTAAAGGTGAGCATTATGTTCGGATTGAAAGTGGTAAGGGGGAGATTGGAATTTATATTATTGGTGATAATAATATTTTCCCTTGGCGTTTTAAGATTCGGGCGGCAGATTTTGTGAATTTGCAGATTTTTCCTCATATTTTGCAGGGTGCAAAAGTGGCTGATCTTGTGGCTATTTTAGGTAGCATTGACATTATTATGGGTTCTGTGGATAGATAGGTAAAATTAAAAGTAAGAAAAATAAGCATTTAAAGCCTCGCCCATAAGCGGGCGACTTTTTTTAGTCGTTTTTTTTGAATAAATATGTTATCCCTTGGTTAATTAATTAGTCCCAGGCGGACAGTGGAGGTGCCGTCACATTGCTATGAACAGTTTTTCCAACTTTTACCGGGAATTGCCGTGGTTGATGTATTTGGAGGTAAGCATAAGACTAGTGATGTGACACGAGAACCAGCAGCCTATAAAATCTCAATATATCAAGGAGCTCGCTTCAGTGGGAATCTCTAAGTTTTTAAGTCGCCAAGAGTGTCAAGAAAAAAATGTTATGACTTACATTCCGCACGTAAAAATGTAGTATATCAGACATGAGATTGAAAGCCTTGCCTGATAATAACTCTGAAGTTTGTAAGTAAAGATACATACTACAATAGCTATTGATAGTTATTAGCAATAATAGAGGCTATAATCTACCTTCTTCCTTAAAAATACCCTTGTAGTATACTTGAAGTGCGGAAAGTGGGTTATGAAGATCCAAAAGTCAGAAAGATTTTTTCAACTTCAGATTTGGACCTTTTTTATTTTTTGAGGACTTACCCACCAAGGGCCATATATATTAGGGTTAGAAGGCATTTGGCCCATACAGATAGGGTATTATCTACGAGTTTGCGTATAGTCATTTCAAATTATATTGGAAAACTTTTTCTGCTGAAACTTAGTTATGGCAATAAATACTTGTCTCAATCTAAATTAAAACAACTATAAGTCCTGTTTTTGCTCCAGAGAAAAGAGCGATCACTTATAGCTAAAGTCAGAAGTTATACTAAGGGTAATAAATGTTTACTACACTTTCAAGAGTGGCTAGAGGAGGACCACCCCTAGCCCCTCGTAATAATTGGGTCTAAAACCATGGCTTTTAAGGTCAAATATTTTGGGGAGGTTTGCTCGCTCCCAGGCCGTCACAAAAACAACTTCATTAAAACCTACATTTTGCACTACATTTTGCAGTACAAAAGAGGGGAAAGTTGAATAAGTATTTATACTTATAATATGGGGTAGGAGACAGTCGCTTTCTCAATAAAACGGTATCAGTTGCCGGAATTTACCAATGACCAATTAAAAATTTGCCAAAGTTCCTCTATCACGCTTAGCGAAAGAAATAAAAAGAGCCAAGACACGTCAAAATGATTTTTTCGGGAAAATCCTACCGTGAAATTAAAGAATTATTAAATGTAACTCGGCAGTTTTATTAGTGAATGGAAAAATTAAGTAATGTTTCATGGTGTAGAAAGTTTAAAACTTCAATTATATTGGAACAAAAGGTTACTTAAAGGCGGTCGAAAAAGAGCAAATAATTGAGTATATGAAGGCACAAAGTTACCTAAGATTATCAGATTTACAAGAAGATTTAAAGAAGCAATATGATGTAGTTTTTGATCGATTACAAAGTTATTATAAGTTACTCAAAGAAGTGGGAATAACTTGGAAGAAAACTCAAAAAATAAATCCACCTAAAAATGAGGAATTAGTGGAAGCAAAAAAAGTTAGGGAGAAACTATTGGTAAAATGGCAATTCATTAATAGAAGCTGGAAAGCTTGCAGTGTTTATGGTTGACAATGTCATTTATTATGGGGTAATCTCAATAGCTATACTTGGGGCTTAACAGATAAACGAATAGAAATTCCTATTAAAAATGAAAGATAAAGACAAACTTATTATGCTGCCTATTATTATAAAACTAAGGAATTTATTGCGCAAGAATTAAAGAAGTGGAAATACTGAAAATACTATGGAATTTGTTAAATATTTAAAAGAGCAAAGACCGGGAAAAAGATTGGCAATATTTGGGGACGGTGCAAGTTATCATAACTCTCAAGAGTTTCGAGAATTATTGAAGTTAATTAATCAAGAAAAACCCGAAGAAAAATGGTGGATAAATTGTCTAAAATTTGCTCCGAATGCCCCAGAACAAAACCCTGTAGAAGATATTTGGTTACAAAGGAAAAATTTTATGATTGCATTTTATCATCTTTGCAGTTCTTTTCAAATAGTTAAGTGGCTATTTAAATTTTTTGCAGATGGTCAAATATTTATTTAATTTTCCCAAACTTTTTCAGTATGGAATTTTGCCACAACCACCCAGAGGATTGCTATATATTTTTTTTGATGTAATAAAAAGTATTGAGGATAGGTTTGGAAAAAATCATAAATATTACAAAATGATTTGACAAAATTTTAGTTATATTGTGGGATGGTAAGTGGAAGGTCAAGCAAAATATTATAATGATCTAGATTTTACTTTAAATACACCTATCGATCATTTATCTGTTTCATGATGTGTGAAATTTAAAGTGGAAAAATTTGTAGTGGAAGTTTTGCGAATTTTTTTTTAATCTCATTAATAATTGTTTACTTCATTCAGGAAAGTTCTATCTTAAGCCGCGCCATAAAAAATCAATAGAAAATAGCATCAAGTTATCCAAGGCGATATTGTTCAACAGAAAGTTGATGGTATTATTAATTCTACAGACCACGCTCTTTCTACAGGTTTGAAAGTATCTCATAATGTTCATAAAATAACTGGATTAGAATTTAAAGAACCTTGTCGAAAATTAAATACTTGTAAATATGTAGAAGCCAAAATTACCAGGGGTTATAATTCATATGCATAGTGGGTTATTAATACAGTTGTATTACTTAATAATTTAAGTTTTACTCTTAGTCTAAAGCTCGCTTACTTGCTAAAATAATTCCATCAAAGTTATGGAGGTTTTTCTCAGAGAAAGATGAGTAGAATACTAGCATTTATCTATGGCGTAGTTTGTTATTTAATATCATTGATAGCTTTTCTGTACACAATTGGTTTCGTGGGCAACTTAATAGTGCCAAAAACACTAGATTCCAACTTAGATGGTCCTCTAATTAAGGGGTTATTAATTGATATTTTATTAATCTGTTTATTTGCTATTCAACATAGTCTTATGGCACGTCAAAGTTTCAAAAAATGGTGGACTAAAATAATTCCAAAACCTATAGAACGTAGCACTTATGTTTTGATTTCAAGTCTAGCATTATTACTGTTATTTTGGCAATGGTCCTCTCTTGGTGGAATTATTTGGAATATACAAAACCCAATAGAATTTAATATTATTTATGGCATCTTTATCTGGGGATGGTTAATTGTTTTCGCCAGTACTTTTATGATTAATCATTTTGATTTATTTGGCTTGCGACAAGTATATTTATATTTGCGTGGTCAAGAATATGAGAATTTAGAATTTAGAAATCTAGGGCTTTATAAATATATTCGTCATCCAATTATGTTGGGTTTTGTTATTGCTTTTTGGGCAACCCCATTGATGACAGTTTCTCATCTAGTTTTTGCTATAGGTACAACGATCTATATGCTAGTAGGTATTAAATTAGAAGAGATGGATATGATTGATATTTACGGAAATTTATATCAGGAATATCGACAACAAGTTTCTATGTTAATTCCGCTGCCAAGAATAAATTGGCTAAATGGCAACCATAAATAGAAGCTGAAAACTTAGTAGTGTTTATGATTGATGAGTTCATTTACTATGTCTAAATATATTAAGTTATGCTTTGGTCAAAACGGATAAAATCAGAAAAATTCCGATTAAAAGTGATTGGGGTATACAGACATATTATGGAGTATATTATTATCAAAACAAGGAACTTGTAGTTAAAGATTATCAAAGCCTAAAGACTGAAAATACTATTAAATTGATTAAATATTTGCAACAACAAAGGCCGGAGAAAAAATTGGCAATATTTGAGGATTGAGTAACTAATCATACTTCTCAAAAATTTCCAGAATATTTGATTACAATTGATTAAGAAAAAACCCAAATAGGAATATAGCAATCCTATGAGTGTTCGTGGCAAAAATATTACTGCTTTTTAGGAAAAAAGGTACTGGTAACATAGAAGAGGTAAGAGTTTCAAAAGTCTTATTTACTTTTTAATTTGTCGCAACCTATGCGCGGATTGCTATAGTTTATAAATTGTAAAAAATTTCCCTAAAATTACCAGGAAAAAACTCCGTAGAAGACATTTTGTTACAAGTCAAAAATTTCATCAGACAATTTGATCGTTTTTGCAGTTTTTTGAAAATAGTTAAGTGGCTATTTAAGTTTTTTACCCTATGCTCAAATATTTGATTTGACCAACATATAATATGGTAATCCTATCTGATTTGTGAGAGAAACGGGTGACTATAAGGGTGACTATAAGGTAGGAGTTACTTATGCTGAAGTAACATGAGTTGGAGCTATTTTTCAGAAGGTATGTGATTTTAGATAATGATTTAGGATTGCCATATATATAGCAATCCTACGGGTGTTCGCGGCAAAAATCATACTGCTTTTTAAGGAATAGGGAAAAGGGAACAGAGAGTAGGTAAGAGAATTAAGCAGTTTTATTTACTTTTTGATTTGTCGCAACCTATGGGCGGACTGCTATATAGAAAAAAATATCAACTTAAAAAAATTACAAATGCCACATACAGTTAGAGAATAAAACTAATATTTCCTATCTATAGCACATAAAAAATCTTAATTTTTCTGACTTATAGTAATTTTAATTTAGATTGAGGTAAGTATTTATTTCTATAACTAAGTTTCAGGAGAAAAAGTTTTCCAATATAATTTGAAATGACTATATTACTTATTATTTAAAATTTATGAATAAACCACAAATAACTATCAACAATAACAATGGAAAATTGTGTGAAATAATATATAAACACATCTCTGAATCTCAAAAAAAACGGATTACTTTTGCTGAATATATGGATTTAGTTTTATACCATCCCCAACATGGTTATTATGCAACTCATCCTGTAAATATTGGCAAACAAGGAGACTTTTTAACTTCTCCTCATTGGGGTGGTTACTTTGGAGAATTATTAGCAGAACAATTTCTGGAAATGTGGCATATTCTCCAAAGACCTAATAATTTTACTATGGTAGAAATGGGTGCTGGTCAAGGAATTTTAGCCGAGCAAATTTTAGGTTATCTCAAACAAAAACATTTAGATTTTTTCCAAACAATTGAATATCTAATAGTTGAAAAATCGGAAGTTTTAAAAGCACAACAAAAACAAAGACTACAGTCATATCAAGTGAGGTGGAGTGATTGGGATGAAATTTACTATAGCTCAATTACAGGTTGTTTATTTTCTAATGAGTTGGTAGATGCTTTTCCAGTGCACAAATTTATCATAAAAAATCTCGAAATTCGAGAAATTTATGTCACTTCTGACTCTCAGGGAAACTTTGTAGAAATAACTGATCAAATTTCTACCCCTGAGATTGCTGAATATTTTAAGTTAGTGGATATAGATTTACTCTCATTTGCTGATATCGAGGGTTATCAAAGTGAAGTAAATTTACAAGCTTTAGATTGGGTAAAAGTTGTTAGTGATAAGTTGCTGAAAGGTTATGTATTAACTATTGATTATGGTTATCAAGCAGCACGTTATTATAATCCCGTTAGAAGAGAGGGAACTCTACAATGTTATTATCAACATCATCGAAATAATGACCCATATTGGAATGTTGGACGACAAGATATTACTGCTCATGTTGATTTTACTGCTTTGGAAAAACAGGGTAATTTATCAGAATTAGAAACTCTAGGTTTTACTCAACAAGGTTTATTTTTAATGGCGTTAGGTTTGGGAGATAGATTAAATGAATTATCAAATAATCAAGGGTTTTCTGTTGAAGAAGTTTTCCGACGTAGGGAAGCATTACATTCATTAATAGACCCAATGGGGTTAGGAAATTTTGGGGTTTTGGTGCAGAGTAAAAGTCTAAGTGAGGAGGAAAAAAAGGAAACTTTAAAAGGTTTAAGTATGCCTTCTATGGGTTAATGATGTTAGAAGTTATAAGCTGTTTTTCTAATTGGGGCTTTGGCCAAGCTTCCAAAAATATTTCGCCTTATAGTCATTTTAATAAAGAATTGAGACAAGTATTTATTGCTATAACCCGCGTTTGGTGCAGAAAAAGTTTTCCAATATAATTTGAAACGAGTATAACTGAAGTTTAGACTAAATTCTGGGTTATTCAAATAATCTACTTAGAAGGAAAGAAAACTTGAAACTTAGAACCAATTTATAATATGATTTTTGGCCATAAAATAAGTGATAGATATTATTTGTCTTTTTTTGTGAGTTTGAGTTAGGTTTGCATTATTCAAACTCTTCCTAAACTCTTGCGATCGCTTGATTAACCAACAGCATAGACTCAGGAAAACTGACTTAAAAGTCATTACAATGTTTATGAGTGAAGGGTTTTAGTAAATTTAGCTAATACTCCTATTCTCCCTCGGCCAATTTCAGGCCAACTATAATTAGTCTAAACTCCAGGTTAAAAGAGGAAAAAAGAAAACTACTGTGACCTAGATTTAGCTGTAAAAAGTTGCTAAGCATTTAAACGACGTATTGTAAATTTTACCAAAATAGCCAAATGCTATCTTTACAAGATTTTTGCCTGAATTGGTTGTTATTAGAATAGGCAATCTAAATGGTTAACAGCTCACTTTAGACTTATGGAGATATAAAGAAACTAAAAATGGATATTTTAGCCCAATTACTCCTTCAAATACTGGTCCAAAAATTAAAATTAAGGATGACAATAAATTCCAAAAATTTATCTTAGAAAATTATCAGAAAACCTAAGACTAAATAGCTAAAAAGTGGGAATATAATTTAACTAAACATAATCTTAGTGACCCTTGTAAAAGATTTGAGATTAGTAGATGGAGCATTTAAAAATTGTCCTAACGTGTTTGAATAATGCTATAAATCCTAAGTCCTAACTCTCAGGGATATAATAATTAATTACTCGGATTTTATATGAGACCTAATTAAATAAATTTAAGCTTTAGTAGATTTTCATTTGTAATAAATTAGCTGTCCAATACCAAAATATATAAACTAATGTAAATAATAAAATAATCAACTGATTAACCATATTTTTGGTTTTATACAGAAAGGTAAAAATATAGATAGCAATAAACCTAAATAAGTAAACTATTTAAGATAATACCTTTTTTATTAGTCATTCTATTATATAGGTGATTAAATTTGCCAAAGTAGTAGGTGACAAAGTAAGTTTAATGTCCCTAATCAGAATTAATATAGCGATTCTGGATTTTGTTTTACATCTTTTCCTAATTATTTCCAATCTAATTTTCTTGAACGACTTTTTACCTTAGTTGCTGACAATTTTGGGCGAGATAACCATCTATATATCGAAGCTCTTCCTATCCCAAATGTATGAGCTGCTTTGGTAATCGTACCGCCATTTTCTACAAAATTTATTACTTTTTGTCTTAAGTATAAACTGTAAGGCATAGTCCAAAATAGTTTCTAGTTGACTTAATTTTATTATACTCAATTTTTGTTTCAATCTTAATTAAAACGACTATATTACTTTCATGCATCTTTTAGCCCAGTATAAATAAGGAAAAGCCCTCGAGCTGAATGCTTACAATATATTCTTGATATTGTTTTACTGTAATTTCCGAAGTATAACCAGATGCAATAGTAACAGAATTAGCTGATTTAAAAAGATTTCTAAGTTGATCACCAAAAGCACCTCCAAAATCTGGATGATTAGTATAAATAGCCATAATATTAATCTCAAAAATTAGAGTAAACTTAACTGTATTGGTTGTTCATCTAGTTCTGATTCTGCTAATTTTAATCTTTCTTTGATTGACATAGCTTGTAAATGCTTACTGAGATTGTATAAATCTATTTTATTATAATCATTTTTGAATAGTGGAATCAAAGATTCAACAATAGAAACAATTCCATCTGGAGGTACAGCATTACCAATTTGTCGCCTAATTTCACTAAAAGAACCTTCAAAAATAAAATCATCAGGAAATGTTTGTAACCTTGCTCTTTCTCTATTTGTTAAAGACCTTGGTTCCGGATAATGATAACCCCATGTCCCTCCACCTCCACCAGCAATGATCGTTGCCGCAGGTTTGCTTGGATCAATTCGTCGATAAACATGACTAATCATTCCTTTTACATAGTACGGACTATCTTTAGGAATGTCTGTAAAATTACCTCCTGCTTTTATCCTTTTCAATATTTCAATTGTTCGAGGTTGAATTTTTTGATGTTCATTATTGTTGGGAACTTTTTCTACATTTTTAAGTGCTTCACCAGCAGTTATATAGGTATATTTCCGACCAATACCATATTCTGGTGAAGGATGAATAAAATTAAAACCAGTGTCCATTCTAATGCCTACCAAAATGACTCTTTCTCTAAATTGAGGTACTCCATAATCGGCAAAATTATATAGTTTAGGTTTGACTAAATAACCTGGAGATATACTTTCAAAATCTGACATTATTCGTTTAATTGCTTGGTATTTATTAGCACTTAATAAACCTTTGACATTTTCTGCGATGAATACCTTTGGTTGTTTACGTTTAACAAATTCTAAGAAGTAGGTATATAAATTGCCTCTAATACCTTCTAAGCCTGGACGTTTCCAAATCATTGAGAAATCTTGACAAGGGAAACCTCCTATGATTAAGTCCGCTTCTGGAACTTGAGCAATATTTATGTTTTCTATTTGATTATTCTCGATAATATTAGAAATATTTCTTCTAAAAGTTCTACAAGCATAAAAGTCAGAATCAATGGCCCACACTAACTTAAATCCTGTATAGTGAAATGGTAAATCCATTCCTCCACAACCAGAAAATAAAGATATGATTTTTGGTACTTGATTCCAATGTATTTTTTCTAAACGTTTAATCAACATTTTATTATCTAAAAATAGAACTCTTGTACTTAGTAATCTAAATTATAGTATAACAAAAAAAATAATACCTTAAGCCTTTCCTTTTAAGGAAATAAAAAAAATTGCCATAGGTATTTCCAGGCTATGAATGAGGGGGGTCCGTACTGATAACTGATAACTGAGATTACTTCTTGATAACCAATATTTTGTATCTGCAAAGTCTCAACAAAATATACTAACTTTTTCGATTATAAACATTTATAGACAAAATTGAAAATTTAAGATATATTAATAAAGTTAAAAGAAATGACAAAATACTAAAATTATCAAAATACCTACCAAATCATATTTTTTTTGCAAGGAGATTAATCAATGAAAACAACTCAAGAAATACGTCGAAAACACAGCCGTAATCGGGGAATGACAGAGGTTGAGGTTGAGGCAAGTAGGCAAAAATATGGTTGCAATTTATTAACGCCACCCAAGAGATCGCCCTGGTGGAAATTATGGTTAGAAAAGTTTGAGGACCCAGTAATTCGGATTTTAATAATTGCTGCTGTTATTGCAATTACTGTCGGAATTTTTGAAGGTAATTATATAGAAGGTTTAGGTATTATTGTTGCTATCCTTCTAGCTACAACTGTGGCTTTTTTTAATGAATATAAAGCTAATCAAAAATTCGATATTTTGAACCAAGTAAATGATGAAATACCAATCACAGTAATTCGGGATAATAACGTTACAACTATTCCAAAAAAAGACTTAGTAGTGGGGGATTTGGTACTAATAGAAACGGGAGACGAAATACCAGCAGATGGTCAAGTAATAGAAGCAGTTTCTCTACAAGTTAATGAAGCTAGTTTAACTGGGGAAGCCGTGCCAGTAACTAAAACAGTGGAGACAAATTTATCCTCTAACAGTCATACCAATGATGCTTACCCTCCAAACCAAGTTTTACGAGACACTGTAGTGAATGATGGACATGGAATCATCGAGATAATAGCGGTTGGTGATAATACAGAAATTGGTAAAACTGCTAGATGTATTCTGGATATTACAGATGTAGAAACTCCTCTAAATCTGCAACTTGAACGCCTCAGTAATCTAATTGGTATCCTTGGTTTAGGTGTAGCAGTCTTAATAGATATCGCCTTAGTAATACGGGGCATCCTTACAGGAGAACTTGACCTCACCTTTAGACAATGGTACATTATCGGAGTCCTTGCCACTAGTTTAATTATTGCCTTAACTAAAGTATGGTTGCCAATAATTATAGATGGATTAGAATCAATAGGTAAAGAAATAGAAGCTCCAGAATGGTTAGAAGATGAGAGTGCGATCGCATGGTTGAAAAATATTTTGAGCGCCCTGGCAGTATGTGGCATCGGTATCGGAGTCGGGTACTATTTAGGATGGGTTCCTGTTTCTCCCATTGACTGGATAGCTGGGGATATCGCCTTCAACTTCCTAACATACTTTATGATTGCGGTTGCAGTTATTGTTGTTGCTGTACCTGAAGGGTTAGCTCTAAGTGTTACCCTCAGTCTTGCCTACAGTATGCAGAAAATGACTAAGCAAAATAATTTAGTTCGCAGGATGCACGCTTGTGAAACTATTGGTGCTACAACGGTGATTTGTTCTGATAAAACAGGTACGTTGACTGAAAACGAAATGCAGGTCAGTGATGTACAGTTTCCTAGCTTATTGAATAGCACTCTCAATGGTGAGAATATTATAGTTGAAGCTATCTGTGCAAACAGTACAGCTAACTTAGAACACATAAAAGGGGAAAAGCCTATCCCTTTGGGAGATCATACAGAAGCAGCTTTACTATTGTGGTTAGAGTCAAACAAAATTGACTATATTGACAAACGAGAAGATTTTCAAATTATTAATCAGTTAACTTTTTCTTCAGACAGAAAGTATATGGCAACTCTCGGAGTTTCTACCACCACAGGGGAAAAAATACTCCATATTAAAGGTGCGCCAGAACTATTGTTGGGGAGTTGCCATCAGATTCTAACCTCAGATGGAGTCAAACCTTTTGTAGATTCTCAAAGAGCATTTATCGCAGCAGACTTAAATAAGTATGAAACTATTGGCAGACGGACTTTAGGATTTGCCTATATTCGAGATCCTCAAAACTATCAAGAAGGACATGAACTTGAACAATATCATGATTTGATTTGGTTAGGTTTTGTAGCGATCGCCGATCCAGTGCGAGAAGAAGTACCCCTAGCAGTAGAAATCTGTCAAAAAGCTGGTGTGAAAGTGAAGATGATTACTGGAGATAGTCCTTTGACTGCCATTGAAATTGCCCGGGAAATTGGAATTGTAACTGAAGATGAGAATAATGATTGTTGTATTACTGGTAATAAACTCCGTAACCTTGATGATGAAGCAGCTTTAGCAGTAGTTAAAACAGCTAAGGTGATTGCTAGAGCACGACCCCAGGATAAGCAACGTATTGTACAACTGCTACAAGGTAGTGGGGAAGTGGTGGCAGTTACAGGAGATGGCACCAACGATGCACCCGCTTTAAACCAAGCGCAGGTAGGTTTGTCAATGGGTAGTGGTACTTCTGTTGCTAAGGAAGCTAGTGATATTATAATTTTAAATGATTCTTTTGGTAGTATCGAGAATGCAGTTATGTGGGGGCGATCGCTGTACCAAAATATTCAAAAGTTTATCCTTTTCCAGTTAACAATAAATGTTGCTGCTTGCGGAATAGCTTTATTAGGTCCGTTTATTGGAATTAATTTGCCGTTTACTGTGATTCAACTATTATGGGTGAATTTAATTATGGATACTTTTGCTGCATTAGCTTTGGCAACGGAACCACCTAATGAAAAAGTCATGGATAAAGCACCAAGAAATCCCCAAGAATTTATAATTTCCCAACCAATGATGGTGAGTATTTTCTCTGTAGGGTCAATCTTTTTAGTATTTTTTGTCAGTTTCTTGTTATATATCCAAAAAGATCAGGTAGTAAGTCCTTATGAACTATCTCTATTTTTCACTACATTTGTCATGTTGCAGTTTTGGAATATGTTTAATGCTAAATGTTTTGGTTTAAAGGAATCCGTATTTTCTAGTATTAGTAAAAATGGTAGTTTTATAGCGATCGCTGGATTGATTTTCCTAGGGCAAGTTTTGATGGTGCAATATGGTGGAGCTGTGTTTAGAACAGTGCCTTTATCTTTAAGAGATTGGTTAATAATTATTGGTGGTACTTCTATTGTGTTGTGGGTTGGAGAAATTTGGCGGATGATTCAAATACGGTTTAAGGTTTCTTAAAAAGTTGTAGCTCGTCTAGACTAAAATTGTGGCTAAAAAAAATCTAACCCCCCAACTCCCTTCCCTACCAGGGAAAGGGGAGGAAAACCACCTCTCTCCTGCAAGGAGAGGAGTTGGGGGAGAGGTCTTCATTGACTCAAATTTACCCACAAAAGAAATCTAGACACCCAACTAGGGTGTCTAGCCGAATAATGTTGTATTGGGAAAATGGCAAAAACAATACATAGATTAGATTTTGCCATTTTCCTATTACCCTATTTTAAGCTTGATGCGCCACTACTATAGACTAATAATAGCTGAATACTTACAGTCAGAAAATCATAAAAATAGACTATTAGAAGCAATTAAAAATGTTCAAGGGCGTCAAAATTTAGTTGAAGTAAACTTAGAATAAATCTAGTGTCCGAACTAATCAGGACTTACGTATTGCTTCTATATCTGGTGTATTTTTGATAATCCTGATCCGATATTTACACTTACATAAGTGTCTTTGCGTAAGTCCTGTAAATCTAGTGTCCGAACTAATCAGGACTTACGCAGGTACGCTATATTAAGCCTACTATCAACTAGGGAATTGTAAATACTATAATTAGTTTTTTTTCGGATAGATATTACTTTTAATGTATATTCAAAAAAGGTTACAAAATATTAAATTTATTTCCTAAAAGTCTTTAATTATTAGATGATAATGATATGATTCTATTAGTTGAAAAACATGGATTTTAATTGTGTTGTAACTCGTTAATATTTACTTAAATCTCACACAAACTTTACAATAACGCTACGCCGCACTCCCCAGATCGAAAATATTAGCCATGATATAATAAACCTTGATTTAAGATATTAGTCTTTAGGTTCACAAGATTTATGGCGAAATGTTTGCTTCCTACATAAAAAAGCAAGAGAAAACATATACAAATATTTTTAAATTTAAAGGAGTTAAGCTTACCTTTATTCTGGCTTTCTAAAGTTTAAGATTATGCTCCAAAATTTATTCAAATTTGACTCAGAATTAGTATTAATAATAGATAGGAATAAGTTGCAAGATACTAATATATTAATGATTAGTGTGGCTTAGAATCAAAGGGCTTAGGAGTTACGCATTGACAAATTATGCGAAATATGATCCACCTGAGATAGATAAAGCGATCGCTATAAATTAGAGTTCTGAAAATTGACTTGATAATAACAACAACTAATCAATAAATTAGAAAAAAATTAGCTTAAATGCTCTCAAATAAAATGGCGATTAACTTGAAGAGATATTTCTCTTTGCAGTTGATACCAATTATCAATCAACTCT
>JAKQYE010000370.1:0-2607 GCA_023356605.1 Trichodesmium sp. MAG_R02
GGCTTAATCAAACATAAAATTCCAGGAGAATCCACATATTTTCGCACCCCCCTTAATAAAAGGGGTTAACAGCCGTTAAACCCCAGTTAGATATAGGAGTTCTGCGTAAGTCATGTTTTATAAAGATCCCAAGTCTTTTGAATATCTTCAGTCATAGTTTGACGTAGATCCCAAGGATACAAAACCTCAACTTGTGGCCCCCAAGCCCTCAAACGCATAATGATATTTTTATCACCTTTACGATAATTAGCTCGACAATAAATATCACCAGGAAAACGAGATTTTAGAATTTTTAAAAGCAGGGATTTATATTGTAAATTATCCTTCAAACCTTGAATTAAACTTTGAGCTTGTCTATAGGAAATATTTTTGAACAAATTTTCTCGTTCCGTACCTTGAATATACCGATTATGAAAGTAACGATCAAAGCGAATTACAAGAACATCTTTAGGTCTATAAAAATCAAATCCCCAAGCTTCATATCTCTTATTCTCTATTTCTGAAGGTGTTTTTAGTTCACAAACTTTGAGAGAAAAATTAGGCAAATTAACTTCACTCCATTCCAACACCTTTAATTTTTTTATTCTATCAATACGATAATCATACCAATCTATTATTGTACTACTATCACCCTCCGGAGTTTGACCATAAGTAAATAAATAAGGCGCACGTTGAGAATAGTAAATACAAACAGGATAGACGATATAATCTTCCCCATCATCTTGACGTTCTTGATACTTACTAGCACTAACATAAGTAATTTTTAGGGGAGGAATCGGTTGTTTTGCCCAAATCTCTTTAAGTTTTTTCCGGAAATTATTTATTGTCTGTGATAAATCATGATGTACAATATATTCAATATCTAAAAAAAAGCGCTGTTCATTATTAATTTTTTGACCAAAATCCTCCCAAAAATCCGCTAAAGCATTTTGGATAATATGCCCTACCTCTTGATTTTCAATAACATCTTGTGATGGTGAATTTGTGAAAAAATTTGGGAATGATGAAACCTTAATATATTGAGTTGTATAAGAACTGACATGATTATTCTTATTAACTTTTATAACCTGTAAAAATTCCATAGAAACTAAGGCTTGAAAATCATTTTGAAAGTTTCTTCTAGTTTTAGCTAACAAGCGAAGTTTCTCATTTTTATCTACAGAAGTTGAACCAAAATTCAATAAATTATTTAGTTCTTCTTCAGTAATAGAGTAAAACTGAATAAATGACTTTTTCCATTCCTGTTCATCTGAACCTATATTCGGTTCAAATAGCCATTCAGAAATTGTTTTAGCACAAGGACAATTTTCATCATGGTTTTCTGGAACTTTATCATTTTTATGATACTCAAAGTCTGTAAAAAAAGCCTTACACCAATCATTGTAACTAAATTCTTTCTCCAATTCTACTTTAACTGGATCTGTTTGAGAACCATATATAGAACGTAAAATCACCCAAAGACGTACAGCTTTAGGCAAGTTTTGTTTTAAAGAAGAACCCTTTGCCAATCTCTGTAAAATTTCAATATCAGGGTAAAAGTCAAAACTGTCATCTATCGTCAAATTTTTTTGAGACATTATTCTAATTATAAAAAGAACTCACCAAGTCAGTAGTCAGGAAGTAAGACTTACAACTCAGATATAATCCTCCATTCTAAATTCAGAGTCCTGAGTTCTTGAGCAAATCAGAAATTAAATTCTGTTTTTAATTCTGAGTCCTAACTACTAAATTCTTTGTATATAGTACCAAATCATAGAAAACCCCCTTTCCAGTACAGTAAAATTTCTCACAGCATCAGGACTTACGCAGACAAACTGAGAAACCAGGTTTCTCGTAGATATTTATGTGTTAAAACAATGATTTACTGTAAAAACCGGGTTTCCTTGGGTAAGTCCTGGTTTTATTAGTCCTTCTTTGATTAATGAGCTGGAAAAAGCCTGGGGACAATTCTTTTTATACAGTAGAATACTTCAAAAAGAAGACCCATCACGTCTAATATATTTGGCAGTTGAGGGGGAGATTTTTGCAACTTTATTTGAGGAAGAAGCCGGAAAACTTTTATTAGCTGAACCTAGTTTTCGCCTGTTTACTTTTGATGCCTTGATGGAGGAAATTATTCAATGGAAACCACAGATAAACTCTTAGATATAGAGAAGTGGCGCGACACTCTCTCCAAGATTTTGCAATACTATGGGAATATTCCTTACCGCTATGGTGATGTGAAAACTTTTGTCATTATTAGTCAAGGCCGCAACCATTTTATGTTACTCCATGAAGGATGGCAAAAACGTCGTCATGTTTATGGTACTATTGTTCATGCCGAAATCCGCCATGAGCAAATTTGGATTTATTACGATGGTATTGAGGATGGGATTACGGACGAACTTGTGGCAGCGGGAGTACCCAAGGATAGGATTGTACTTGCTTTTCATCCTCCCGATGTTCGTGAGTATACCGGGTATGGAGTTGGATAGTGGAACTCAGAAGTTTGAAGTTTGAAGTTTGAAGTTTGAAGTTAGAGCTAATCTCTGACAACTGACAACTGAAAGTTCGTAGTACTAAAGAGGGAATTTTCCATAGTTTTTTTGCGACTACATCTATATTATT
>JAKQYE010000370.1:2707-4695 GCA_023356605.1 Trichodesmium sp. MAG_R02
TTATTGTTATGAGAGGAGAATTTTAAATTATGGGTCATCATTTTAAGTCAGTTATTTTTCTATTGTCATTTTTGCTATAGGCATAGGTAAAAAAACTATGTAATTTTTAGAGATTTAAATCAGAGTAGAGGACAATTTATTTTATTCTAAATAACTAAAATATTCCTTCTTATTCTTCCTTATTTTATGAAATATTCTTTAGTAATTCCTATTTATAATGAAGACAAAAATTTGCCCGAATTATATCGGCGCATCAGTGCAATTATGGATACAATGGATGGAGATGTAGAATTAATTTTGATTAACGATGGCAGTCGCGATCGCTCTCTCCAAATCATCAGAGAATTCCATCAACAAGACCCTCGAATTTGTTATTTAAGTTTAGCTCGTAACTTCGGACATCAAATTGCCGTTACTGCCGGTTTAAATTTTGCTAGGGGGGAAGTTATTGTAGTTTTAGATGGAGATTTGCAAGACCCGCCGGAAGTAATTCCTAACTTAATTGAAAAATGGGGACAGGGTTATCAAGTTGTCTATGCTCAACGGACAAAAAGGCATCAAGAAAGTTGGTTAAAAAGACTTCCTGCTTTTGTTTATTATCGGATTTTAAAGTGTTTAGCAGACGTGGAAATTCCTATTGATACAGGTGATTTTTGTTTAATGGATAGATGTGTAGTAGATGTGTTGAATAAAATGCCAGAAACTAATCGTTATATTCGTGGTTTAAGGGCATGGGTTGGTTTTCGACAAACAGCAATTAAATTTGAGAGGGAACCTCGTTTTGCTGGAGATATTCAATATACTTTTGCGAAATCTTTAACCTTAGCAATTAATGGTTTAGTATCTTTTTCTAAGGTACCTTTACGACTGTCTACTTATGTAGGATTATTTGCAGCTTGCGTAGCTTTATTGATGGCTTGTTTAGTTTTATATTGGCGGATTTTTTATCCAGATTCCCCATTAACAGGTTGGGCAATTATTATAATGGCAATTTTCTTTTTAGGAGCAGTCCAATTAGTAAGTATTGGAATTTTAGGAGAATATATTGGACAAATTTATGAAGAAGTAAAAGGTAGACCACTTTATACTTTATCTGAAGTTGTGGGGTTTGAGGATAGAGATTAAGTTTTGTAGCCCAGTTATATTACTTGGGATAACGATAACTCACCCTCAATTAAATCTGGTGTATAGTAATTATTTAACTAAAATAAAAATGTAATTGGGTTTTGCTGAAAAAGTTTTTTTAAGGACTAGGGAACCCACCCCTAATCTATCTGTAGAGGGGAATAGGTAGGGAGGTTGCATAAGGAGTTCCCTACAGAGAAAAAGGTTATGAAAAGCTACTTGGTCCAAATTCTTTTAACCATTCTTTCTCCTGCCTCCAGCATAAGTGTCTTGTAAGCATTCAACTATTAGCTAGAAGGAGGAATTAGCCTGTAATAAGAATGAAAAGTCCGACAGGAAAAAGATGACAAGCTTTACTTAGTAATTTATTACTTTTATGCATCTTTTTGCACAGCATGACCTAAATGGTGTATTATAGTATAGGTATATAAATCGTACCCATAAATTGGTGACATTTTTCTTTGATCATAAAGTTAAGGGAATATAAATAATGATTGACCAACAAAATGAGGTAAAAAAAATTATAGAGAACTTCTCTTCTCCAAATATTGCTGTGATTGGATTGACAGGAGTTGGTAAAAGTTCTTTAATCAATAAAATTTTTGGCAATAACATAGCTATCACTGGTGCTGGTCGGGCAGTAACTACTGAATATACTAAGTATTCTCCTAATGCTTTTGATATAGATTTGCCGGTAAGCTTGTATGATTCACCAGGTTATGAACCGGGGAGTGAGCAAGAATATTTTGTGAAAAAAACAATTGATTTTCTGAAAGAGAAAAATCGCCAAGGTGAAGCAGAACAAATCCATCTTATTTGGTATTTAATAAGTGCTTCAGCAGCAAGATTAACACAAGCTGACA
>JAKQYE010000371.1 GCA_023356605.1 Trichodesmium sp. MAG_R02
GTCTAACTGATTGTTAAATTGATTATTGAAGCGATCGCTATTTGATGAATTGCGATCGCTTTTTTTCCCAAATCAATAACATTACTTATAGCATTTTCAAAAAATCCTATTACAGTTAAAAAGAATAAAATAATTTTGAAAAATAGCTAAAAAAAAGACCAGAACATTTACAAGTATAGTTTAGGGATAAAAGTGGTTTCAGTCTACGAGTGCTAAAGAGAAAAAAATGAACTACAATAGGAATACGAAAACAAATAACACTAATTTTCTCAAGCAAAGCTACATATCATACTCAAGAATGAAATCATATAATCTTCTTAAAATCAGCAATGTAGACTAATTTCATGGAATTTGGATCAGAGTAAATAGTAATAAAAGAAGAGTAAATGTTATGGGTAGTTGAAGAGCAAAAGACAAAAAAAGAGTAGCTTTTTTCCTTAAACAAAGTAACGGGGAGTCATTTTTGGAAGGCTTGAAGTTTCTCCATGAAGTGGTCATAAAAGAATGGGTAGAACAAGGTAATAAAAAATAATATTTTCTCAAAAAAAGACCAAAAATTGTAATTATTCTTGATAATGCCAGTTTTCATAAAGAAAAGATAAGTAGGTAGCCATGAAAAAGTTTAGCTATCAGGAAGGAAAACTTGACGTAATGGTATTGTACAAAAGAGAGTTTAGCTTAAGACTTTCTGTAAGATTTAGCACCTGGAAATACTTCATCGGTGGATAACGTAGTCTTAGATTTTACACCTAAATCTATATAAACTACATCTACTGATTTCTCAGGAAATAGAGGTTCTGTTTCTACTTCAAAGCTGACAAACCATTTATCAGCTTTTCTCCTAAGCATGACATGCTATAGAGCTCGTATTTAGCCAGTAAAGTTTTTTGCTGGTTCTTTGGGTGCAGTTCAGTTTTGAATCCAAGTAGCATGAATAAAGATAATCACAAATGATTATGGATTATATCAGATTATAGCCAACAGTTACTAACCCAACTAACCAAATACTTCTGATATCTTTTATCCTTACTATACTATTTTAGAACTACCAATTTTTAATTACAGTGCATTGACAATGGCAACCCTACCATATCTAGGATCAATATCAATTCCCATCACCTCAAAAGACATAAAATAACTACCATCAGGCACAAAAATTGAGTAATTTTTTGTCGTACCTGCTGGTAATGATAAACACTGATTAAAAATTTTTTGCCTATGCTCTAGAGGTAAAAAATTATGTTCTCCGACTCTTAATGCTGCTTGATTATAAAAAGAAAATTGACCTTGGAAGTTAAGGATGCCAGCAGGAGCTGGAAATTGTTCACACCACCTCAAGGCCAAAAACCATTTGGCTTCTGAAAGTCTTTGATATTCTCGGTTTGGGTTAGGGTGTTGTAAGACTTTGTATCCCTTGTCACTGGCGAAAATTGTTCCGCCCAAAAACCCAAACATTATGCCAACGGTATTACCCATGTTGAACTAGCTCCATCCATAATGTGAGAAATATTGACTTTAATCGTGCTAATTTTTATTAGCTATATAGCTGCTGTACAAAACCTACACAATTCTGGTAAAGTCAGTAGAATCTGATCCATCTCTCTAGCTATCCTCCTGGGAGAAAATGGAGGTAGGTGATGTTTATTTCTTGCTTCAACCTCAGAGGCCACCCTCTTCCAGTTCAGAAGCTTAAATTTGGCTGCAGCCCACCCTAGTAAATTGATCCACTTCCCCATATTGGGATAATACAAGTACCGCATTCAGAAAGCGATCTATTCTAATTCCGCAATAAGGATAGTTAAAGGTCACAACTTCGTACTCCCAAACCTAATAAGGATTTTTTTTGGTACTTAAACATTTTCTGATGGAACAAATGAGTCATAGTAAGTCTAGACAAGAGAATTACGTCGATGCCCTCAAAAAAATGGCTAGAACCCTTGCTTATTCAGGATTTATACCTTTTTGACATCAAAGTCTTTTTCCGTCTATATTTGAGCCTTTTTTATGGTTCCCTTCCGGTTTTTGTCCCACTAGCTCTAATATAGTTATAACTTATGTATGATAAGTTTTATACTGTATGAACATATTATCGGCTGTTAAACAAATACTCCATTATTTTCAGCATATATTTATGATTCATTTGATAGCTTGTGTTCTAATTAACCTTTGTGTACTTACTAGAGCCCTGTTTAACTCATAATTACGTCCCTGAGGATTTTTTAGATAAGCAAGTTGTTCTTCCTCTATCATTTCTATATCTTGCTGCACTAAACCATCCAGTAGTTTTTGAGCTGAACCAAATAAACTGTTTTTCACAAATCTTCTAAACCATTCTGGTAATTTATGCAAACGCCAAAAGGCGTGAAGTGATGTAAAGTGAATCAGATAACCTTGGGTTTCTCTCTCATTAATAGGTAATAAAAGACAGTAAATTTTAAAATCTTTCCCTAGGCTAGAAACCCAATTTGGATATATATAACTAACATTTAATGGCTCAGGATGGAGTTGTCGTAAACTGGGACATACTAATTGACATATTGACCAAATTTTGTCAATCTTATAATAGCTTTGAGCTTGATAATAAGCATCTACTCGATACTCATTTTCAGATAAGTCTATTAATTTTGCTGCAGCCCACGCTTGCCACTCTTGATGTAAATGTCCGTGGTGCATATCCATTAAATTTTCTACTAAATAAGAGTAATGGGCACGACATTTTATCACTGATATTGTGGCAATATAATTTAGATGTTCCCATTCAGGAATTTCTAAAGGATCAATCAAATTGGCCAATGATTTATCTCCAGGAAATAGCCAGATGAAACCATGTCGTTCTTGGACTGGAAAAGTCTGAACTTGACAACTAGGTAATTTCTGATCATTTCCTAAATATGGTACATGAGAACATTTGCCACTTGACTCAAAACGCCATCCATGATATGCGCATTCTAATTCATCCGCAATTACACGACCAGAACTAAGTTTAATGAAACGATGAGGGCAAATATCTTCTAGAGCATAGATTTTACCACTACAACCCCGGTAAAGAACTATTGGTTGATGCCAAAGGGTAATGCTTAAAGGTTGAGATTTAAGCTCTATACTACGAGCAACAGCATACCAATGATTTTGGTTAATTCCCAAGTTACGGATATTATGGTGGAAAGTAATTTTAGGAGAAGACATAAGACTTACAGATAACATTTCAGAATTAAGAACTAATTTAGTAGTTTTGTAAGTTTTGTCAAAAAATTTAACAATGATTAATATTTCAGCATACTAAATTATTACTAAAATTTATCATGGTACTAATTCCATAGTTTATAGAACCAAATAAGAGCTAGATAATTAAACTGTTATACGTTAAATAAGAAGAAAATTCTTCTGGATCAGCTCAGAATAATCGATATGGAAAAAAATATAAAATTTTTAGGGATTTAAATTTCTCTGGAGTAACTAATTAAAGCTTATGGATTAGGAAATTATTATAATACTTTAGTAATGATTGTAGAAGATTTTGGTGATGTATTTCTCAAAACACTTAATTGCCTTAGAAAAATTTACTATTTTGGTTTTTTTGAGATTGGCTATAAAAGTAGCTGAAAGTTTAAGTTAAACCCATAGGACTGATTATTCATAGAAACATTAATACATTTAATATAATGGTTAACCAGACAACAGGGAAATTAAAAACTATAAATTTAAGAATCTCTTCTGTTTTAACTCGTGATCATCACAAAAAAGAAAATTCCCAGAAGAAGGAAGGCGCCTGGGGTGTATATACCTCCAGAATTAACTGAGAGTATAAATTCTCTTATGGATTATCATATAGACAGGACTTACGTACTGTTTCTATATGTGGTGTATTTTTGATAATCCTGATCCGATATTTACACTACAATTAGTGTCTTTACGTAAGTCCTGATAGATTTTTATTCTTTGGGTGTTACGATTGAATAGCTATTAACTCAGAAACTGCTTTTTATTAACACTGAGCCTATGAAATTAGTTCATACCCACTTTGTTAAACAACCGAAATGACCCCGTGAAATTAATCTATAAATTCCATAGATAAGATTAAATACTGTCCTGAAATTATTAGTAAAAACTGCTGCATAAAGAGGCCAAAGCCTTTAGGGTTTAATTGCTAATTTAGATGAATGTTTAAACTAACTACAAATGACAGTAACAATAGTAGACTTTCCTCTTGGCACTCAAGATATTTCTGATAATTTAAGTCCCCTTGCTTGGTGAGTGTTATAAGAAACAGGGTTGATGATAGGTAGATGTTAGTATGGTTTTCCCATATTTCTACTTCATACCGATACTACCGGATTTGACATTACAGATAATGGACATCTGCGAAAATAATTGGACAGTTACTGTAACTATCTTTTGGGGAGCGATCGCAAATGGTTAAAATAGTTGATTTTCATCTGAAAATCAGTGTTACGGATACTTACTATTCAAAACCAGCTCAAAATAGCCATATAAATTCAAGAATTACTATCTCTATCAAGGTGGTTTGAATATTACAAAATAAATCCACCTTTTCCTTCACCAGAAGCAATTATTCTAACTTTTTTAGCTGTGGCTATTTCTCGCTTATTATTATGGGGTTTTTCTGCTTGTTTTAATGACTTTCTCTGGCTGTTTATACTTGAGACCTAATAAACATTCTTGTCCTTAC
>JAKQYE010000372.1 GCA_023356605.1 Trichodesmium sp. MAG_R02
GCTGTTTGTTTTGGTTATCCTTGATTAATTCCTCGACAAAATTTATAGTATTTTCTGTATTTCCTTGGGGATATTCTTTGGCTATGACTTTTCCAGTTCGATAATTTATTGCACCTTTTGATTTGTCGCAAACCCCAACGGACTGCTATAGTTATTGATTTTCTCAAATGAGATTTTTTATCTCCAAAATATTGGGATTTCTATATTAAACTCGTACAAGTAATTTAACCCACTTTACCAATAGTAGATAATCCTTCTACAATGACATGAGGAGTGTAACAATAACCATTCCATTCTCCATCATTTCCTAATTCTACTAATTGCTTTAATGCTGTATAAACATTACCAGTAATCATAGTATTTTTTACTCTACCAACTATTTCACCTTTTTTAACACGATACCCAAGTTCAACATTAATAGAAAATTCACCAGAAATACCGGCACCACCACCTAGAAATTGATCCACTATAATTCCATCATCTAACATCCCTATCAATTCTTGTAGCGATCGCTTTCCTGGCTTAACTATAAAATTAAATAATTCTGGTGTAGGATATCTACCTAAGCCCGGGCGAAACCCATTACCAGTAGTCCCACTACCCAATAATCTCCCAGTAGTTCGATCTGTGTAAAATAGTTGTAAAACACCCTTTTGAATAAATTCTATGCAGCGGGTTGGAGTACCTTCATCATCAAAAGGACAACTAAATGGTCCTTCTTCTGGTTGTTGAGAAATAGTAATTTGCTTATTAGTGACAAGTTCCCCTAGATGATCGCTCCAAGGAGAAGTACCTTCTAGTACCTGTTTGCCATTCAAAGCTAGAGATATAGTAGTCCATAATAAATCTGCTGCTTTAGCTGTAAATAAAACAGGTACTCTACCACTAGGAAACGCCGCATTCTTATGTGCCCAATTTAATCGTTGCAAGATTCGGTTGGCAACTTTCTTAGGATCAAGGCTATTTCTTTTCATTTGACCATCAGATATATTTAAGAAATCGTCACCTCTTATCCAATCAGCTTCTACATAACCACTTAAAGTTGTATCTATATGATTACAATCTAGTCCCAATGAATTGATCAAACGGGTAGATTCAATTTCACAATCCCATTCTCCATTACAAATCACATCTGGATAAAATTCTCGAATTAATGCGATCGCCTCTTTCCCCCACTGTATTAGTTGTTCTACAGGGACAAATATCCCTTTGTTAGGATAATGACGATTTTTGTCTTTTGAGCATAGTTCAATATATTCTGGTTCATTCAAACTACTTATAGATATAGCTCGTTCCACTAAAACTGTCGGTTCCACAGGCCCATGAGCTACAGCTAGTCCTGGACGTCCATTTCGCCAAAGTCGTAGTGCTGTTCCTTCTGACTGAGTACTTTTTAGTTGCTTGAGTCTATTACTTTCAAAAAATATGGGCTGAGAGTATGATCGTGCTTGAAATACTTCTGCTGCCTCAGCTCCTCCTTTAGTCGCTAGTTCTAGCAGTTGTTCTGCTAATTCGGTCATAACATTCTGTTTGGGATTTTTGATTTTGAACAATGGAATTGTTAGTAGGATTGTATCAATGTCCAGCACCCAAAACTTAACTAAATATTAATTTCTTGTAACAACCAAAAACCAGCAAATGATTCTGATTCTGGATCTGACTGTACTGCCAGAAAATGAACCTCTTTGGCCTTTGACTTGGCTTCAGAAAATGTTTTAGCTTCGGCTATGATTGATGGATTAGTCAAATTAGCTAAAATCCAACAATCATTACCTCCAGTATTTAGTAATAACCTGGCTGGAGAGCCATGATTAAATTGGACAAAAGCTAACTCTAGCCCTGATATCCAAGCAGCTATGGGTTGGGCCCTAGATGAATAGATAATCAAACCAGGAATAAGAGAATTAGGTGTTAGGTTCATCATAGTGAGGGGAAAAACTTCACCAAAATCAATATCCCACTCTGACATTTCTGTAAAAGCCCCTGCTTCTAAACTAACAAATGTCCACTTCTCTCCGATTAAAGCATCTGGTAAAGGTTGTGGTACAGAATTCATATATTGACCTGAAGAATTTGTTCCTGGTTGATAACCAGGATAAGTCGGATAAACTTCTTCCATTCGTTGTTCTAGCCACTGGTTAAGTAAATAAGTGCGACGACTTAGGGCTATAGGTATGGCCAGTTCTGCACAAGCTTTGGCAATCATGTTATTCATTTGGCGACGGAAGAAGCGTATTTTTTCAGGGGGTTCGGGAGCTTGAGCGATCGCTTTTTCTATAGCACGACCCAGCCAAATAGAGTTGACTTGTTGGCTATTGGTAAACTCTGAATAACGATATAAAGAGTCTGTAGCATCATTAATACCTATGGGACTTTGACAAATTAATAGTTCCCAGAGTTTTTTTTGTCTCTCATCGAGTATTGGACGACTGTAGAAGTCTAGTTCCCAAATAGTGGCCATACCTTGATATTAGAATATATTATGCTAAATCTAGTTAGTTATTACTCTCAAAGTATCAGAGTTTGTGAACAAAACTAGACCAGGAATATTTTATAGCAACCTGAAATAAGGACCAGGAAACTAGGGGATGAAGCAAATATAAGAATAATTAATATGTTACTGGCTCGTAATTATTAAAAAAGTTATGTTTCCGATTTTATAGTTATTTTAAATAAGAATGAGATACTATTTGGCACAATAATTACGAATAACTTCCAAATCGAGATGTATTGATAGGTGAATACATTCTAGCTCTTTTTAATGCACTAAAATCATGTTCTATGTCATTTAAATCAGGAGAGTATTTTGGCAAAAATAGTAATTGGTGACCCCCTGCTTCTACTAATTCTCTAATAACGTTTTTTCGTACGTAATTAATGGTGAATTATCCATGCAGCTGGGCGAGATAACCATCTATATATCGAAGCTCTTCCTCTCCCAAATGTATGAGCTGCTTTGGTAATTGTACCGCCATTTTCTACAAAATTTATTACTTTTTGTCTGAAGTCTAAACTGTAAGGCATAGTTCCAAATATTTTCTAGTTGACTTAATTTTATTATACTCAATTTTGGTTTCAATCTTAATTAAAACAACTATAATTGCTCACAACACTTTTGAGGTTTGAAAAGTCGCTGCTATGAATAAAACTATACCTGACAATAATTTTTAGGTACTCATTTATAACATTATTTTTTTTAAATGGTATGGAATGTTCAGATAAAAAAAATATGCTTCTTGAGTAAAAAGGAAAATTCATTGGATGATATTTTGAGGATTATCATCAATTTCTTTATCTTCAAATACGAGATAGACAAAGAGTACCAAGGTCCTTTTTTTGACTTGAGCTCCATCTTATTATCGACTCACAAAAAAGAACAGCAGATTGAGAATTTTTATTAGAAACACGTCAATTCGTGCAGATATAGTCGTTTCACTTGAGATTGAGATAAGGGTTTTTTGCTATGAAAAGGTTTTAGGGAAAAAATTGTTTTATTCTTAAATTAAATGACTATATTTTCTCTAACGGCATATTAAGAAGTATTACATTTGATATGGCTAGATAAAAAAATGGAATAACTTTTAGAACAAATAGTCAATTATCTTTTGAATGGAGAAGGCTTAAGTACTAATTGGAGTAATAAATTTCAAAAAAAGGGTGATTTAGTTAATATAATATAAATAGGTCTGGGCTTATTAGTTTATTATCTGAGTCATTTTTCTAGGCTAGATATAATTTTTTACTACATTCCAAATTTTTAGAGTTAAGTAATACCACTGTTGAAGCTTGTATTTTCAACATTTATGATCATATTACATCTAAATAATTCATTAGTATAGATGTTAGGTGTAAATTTCAGATTGATTGAATACTATTCACATACCGACTATGAAAGACCAGCTAACTCAAACAAATGTAGCAAAAATTCTGGGAGTATCTTTTCAGAGGGTTCATACTCTGAGAATTAGGAATCGGATTGATTTTTCTTGGGATGTTAACAAGAAGGCTTGGCTAACTTCACAAGAACATATTGATACATATCTCAATCAGAGAGAAAAAAAGGAGTAGGAAGCAGGGAGAAATAATCAACTATCCTGCCATTAATAGTAGTTTTATTATTTATCTATTTAAATACTAACGGCATAAGTCATCTGTAAAATTTAGCTTGATTTTGACTGAAGAATTGAGATTTATACTAAACTCCTATTTCACCACAAAAGGATGGACACTGCGGTCATTATGTTGACATTGAAGATGAAACTCCCGAATATTATTGAGCAATTTAGATAAAAATTGCTTATTTGATCAATTTAGCGAAAATTTGGGTTTAAAACCTCGCCCTTCTAGAGCGACTTTATGTACGGCCGCCCGCCCTGCTCCAAACAGTAGGCCATAAGTTGGCAAAAAAATCTGTGCTCTATGCTAAACTTAGTTCAATTCAGTCTAGTGGGACTTACACAACTTAACTGGCCAAATTAGACTATAATGCTTGGTCTACAATAATTTTACGTTGAAGCGATAGACTTCCAGTCCGCTTCGCGATCGCTCTTCTATGAAAGAAACAACCCCTACTGCAATGCCCCCTTGCTTTGAAAGGTGGTGTAAACAGTTTGATGATTGTTGGAAAAACCCACCCCAAAAAACAGGATTCCGCCACTATCTGGGTGGATTACTAGGGGAAAGCG
>JAKQYE010000373.1 GCA_023356605.1 Trichodesmium sp. MAG_R02
CAGGACTTACGCAAAGACACTAATTGTAGTGTAAATATCGGATCAGGATTATCAAAAATACACCACATATAGAAGCAATATGTAAGTCCTGATATAATTAACTAAGAGCAATTTTTGGTTGTGCATCAAGAAAGTCTGGGGAAGATTTGATGAGTATTGTCCCTAAATATAGTCATTTCAGATAAGAATGGAAAACTTTTCCTGCTGAAACGCGAGTTATAGCAAGAAACACTTATCTCAATCTAAATTAAAATGACTATACTGTCAATCATCATGGAATGTCCTCTGTGCGGCCATCAGAAAACTCACAACTATGGAAAGACTAGCAATGTTGTCAAAGATATTATTCTCCTGAATGCCTACAAACTTTGACCTTCTACTTTTGACACTCTCTATTATCCGCGACAAATTGAACCATTGAAAATGTCCATGGTTCTAAAGGCTAATTTTGAGGATAGTAGTTTAAGAGGAATTAGTCGAAAGGCTGAGTTTGGCATGGGATTAGGTAGTCAGTTTGGTGAGGTCAGTTTCTCAAAAAGCACAAATGATGCATAATGCATATGTAGAACATATCAAACTTCACAAGTAAACAGTGATAAATTTTGGCCATTTGTTAAAAAACCAAAAATATTGTCAATAGCAAAGTTCTCTCGAATGGGTATTACTGACCTCTCCCACATATGACGCACTCTGCAATACCGAATTTCTTTATGTTTCTAGCCATTCAGCCGAGATATCTTTATTTCTAAGAAATCTAGTACCTACAGCCTTTATAGTCATTTAAAATTATATTGGAAAACTTTTTCTGCACCAAACAAACGCGAGTTATAGTAAGAAATACTTGTTTCAATTCTTTATTAAAAGAACTATATATGCAAAGTCTCTACCTATTCTCAAGAAAATGTAGCAAGACTTTTGAAATTCGGTACAATAGAAAATTAACAAATATTTTTGACTTTTGATTTGGATATGAAAATATTATTAATTAGATTAATTAAAGGTTACAAAATTTTAATTTCACCAATGTTACCCCCGTCATGTCGTTTTCAACCGACTTGTTCAGAATATGCGATGGAAGCAATAGAAAGATTTGGCATTTTTAAAGGTGGTGCAATGGCAGTTATGCGAATTTTGCGTTGTCATCCTTTTCATCCAGGGGGTTATGACCCGGTACCCCCCAAAGAGTAATAGACTTCTGGGAAAATAGTCAAATCAATACTGCAACTATCTTTTAAGGAGCGATCGCTATTTCACCAAGATATTTGACAGGACTTACGCAAAGACACTATATGTAGCGCATGACCTCCAGGGCTGACTTGTAAGCTGAATCGTAGATATAGTAATTATTTGAGACTATAAATTGAATAATTATTCAATTTATAGAGAAAGCTTATTGAGTTTGGGAGGTAGCGATCGCCAATTCACTCTTATCCTTCATCTGAGTTGATTATTTCTTCATTTAAAAAGTTTTGGAAATAGTTTAAAATATGATAAAAAAGGGTTAGTAATTACAAATAAAAATCAATAAAAGTGAATATATTAGGCTTTTATCAAGACCATATCAAGCAAAAATTGAGTTCATATTAAGTCATAAAATTATAAATATTATCATACTTAATATCAGTACATAAAACTCTACAGATATCAAGATTAAGTAATTATTTTCCCCTACCGATAAAATTATAAAGTAAGGGAAAACATATACGAATTTTTTTGACTTTAAAAGAGTTTAGCTTGGCTTTATTTTGGCTTCCTTTAGTTAAAAAAATAATAGAAAATTTATTTAGTTTTTCCTCAGAATAAGTATTGATTTTAGATAGAACTCAGTGGCAAAATACTAATATGTTAATGATTAGTTTAGCTTGGAAAAAGAGGGCAATACGATTATATTGGAAAATTTTAACTCATAAAGGAGCTAGTAATTTAACCGAACAAAAAGCAGTAATTCGTCCAGTTATAAGATTATTAAAAGGCTAGAAAATCATGATGACAACAGATAGAGAGTTCCATCGTATTTTTCTATCTCACTGGTTGAAAAAATATCAGAAACAAGATGTATATTTTGTTTTGAGACAAAAAAATCGACGATGATTAAACGAGGTAAAAAATATTGTAAACTAAAAGACTATAAAATTGGTGGTTACAATTTAGAATCAGCTAAGGCTAATGAAACGAGATTGAATAATTTAATTTTATTAATAGCTATTTCATACACAATTAGTTTTTTTCAAGTCCAAAAAGTTAAAAATAAAGGGTTTCAAGAATATATATCAAGAACTAATGAAAAAGGTAGAAAAGAAAGAAGACACAGTAGTTTTTTTGTAGGATTATCTATGATTTATTGGGCAATAAATGATGATTTCCATTAGGGAATTAGTAGAAAATTTAATAAGCCAAAATCGTCATAAATTACTATATTATCAAAGGGGACTCAAAGCGATAAATACAGTGGTTAATTAGACTGTAATTTTTGATTAACAATTAATTAATAAGGGTGAGTTTTTTCGTGCATATTATGCTTCAATACAGCTTGAATAATTATTCAACACAGTTAGGATGTGTAGTGCGAGAGCTTTGGCCCTGGCACTACACCCGAATATTTCGTATTGAGCGTTTTCTTTTTGTTGAAATATTCTTCAGCCCCCGAACGTAAAAACATTCTATATAGCAATCCTATTTTATTTGTGTCCAAAACTCCTAACTGTTAAGATCTCGATGTGTTAGAAAAGGCACTTCAACTACTTCCCCTTCTACATCTCCTACTTGCACTTTTAAACCAACTCCTCCTGCTTTTGTTCTAATATAAACTAAACCAAAATAACCATCACTAGTTTCCGTAAAACTTGTTAGTTTTCCTACTTTTTTATCCTCAATTTGTACAACATTTCCTGATTCTACTTTACCATTTAAACGGACTCCCCAAAGTCTTTGTTTTACACCTTTATATGTGTTTAAACGGGCAATAGTTTCTTGTCCAATATAACAACCTTTTTCAAAAGAAATAGTATTCCATAAACCTGCTTCCAGAGGGTTGTAGTCATCTGTAAGTTCGTAGTCTGGTGCGGGACGACCTTGTTGTATTCTCAGTTGTTGCCACGAGTGATCGCCCATTGGTACTGCTCCTGCTTCTACCAATATTTGCCAAACTTCAGGAGCATTATTCACAGGTACTATTAAGGTGTATCCCTCTATTGCTAGCCCACTACCGACAGCAACCCTAACTTGTAAATTTTCTAGACTGATTAACTGATGACTATCATGGGGTACATCCGATGGAGTTGTACCTGCTAATTTTGCTATCAAGTTTTTGCCCTCTATTCCAATGAGACTAAATATGGCGTATTCACTGCTGATATCTTTTACTTCTACCTTATCCATTGGGAAAAGATAACGGTCAAACCATTCTACTAACTTTTGACAACGGGTAGGAGAGACCAACAACAAAATGACGTTTTCTGTTACATAAGCTGTTGCTAAGTCAATGGTGCGAGCAGTAGGTGTGACGAAAACTGTCTCACAACCTTGTCCTGGTTGTAAAATATTGAAGTTATTAGTACTTTGGTTATGGAGAAATCTTAGACGGTCATCGCCAGAAATTTCTATTAGTCCCCAATGTGAGCGATCGCATAGAGCTACTTCCTGTTTTGCCGCTTTTATTGCTTGAATATCGTTACCAAAACTAATTGGAACCGAGTTTTGAAAACTTGCCCCTATAGAAGTTTGAAGATTTTGTAATTTCTGGTTCATAGTTTTAATTTAATCTTTGTTTGTACAAATATTTATTTTTTTATGAAGTAATTTCAGGACTTACGCAAAGACACTATATATAGTGCATGAACATTTCGACGATCTTCACTATAGCCTTATGGGAGAGCTTAACTATTTTTATTCAAAAAACTTCAGCTATTCAAGTTAAAATTTACCTCATTTTAATTGAAGGATATTTCAATCCAAAGACCAGATATTTTGATAATAATTTTTGCTTGGCTTGATACAGCAGCTTTCAGGTTCCCGAATTCAGATTTTTTTTAAGAAAAAAAAGCACTGTATTAAATACTCTATATCTTGGCGTTCCACAGTGATGAATGATTAGGATAATTAAGGAACATGCCGATGTTTATGCCGAAGAGACAATTCATATCTAAGGTTCTAATGCATCATTCTCAACTAATAACACCCTATATCTTTGTCTTTATAACTATATTAATGCTTTTTTCCCTCCTTATCCTTACCCATTGCCTCCAAACCTATTCCCTTTTTTATAGTACTCGATTTTCATATGCATCATTCTCAACTAATAACACCCTATATCTTTGTCTTTATAACTATATTAATGCTTTTTTCCCTCCTTATCCTTACCCATTGTCTCTAAACCTATTCCCTTTTTAATAGTACTCGATTTTCATATCCCAGATAAAACCCTAAGTAAGTTGGTTTTAGAATATGTCACTATGTAACAAAATGTAAATACACTTCAACTCAACCGTTGAGAGAATATTAGAGTTAGTATACAAATCTTAATTTAGCTAAACTTTTTTATGTCTACCTACTCATATAACTAATATATAGCAATCCTAAGTAGGTTGCGGCAAAATTTCATACTGAAAAAGTTTTGGGAAATTGAATATTTGACCATCCGCAAAAAACTTAAATAGCCACTTAACTACTTTAAAAGAACTGCAAAG
>JAKQYE010000374.1 GCA_023356605.1 Trichodesmium sp. MAG_R02
AAAAATTAGAATAGACGAATTAGCTAAAAGCTTGCCATCAGAGAAATTTGAGCCAGTCATATTAAGCTTAGAAAAACCAAAAAAATTTTGGGTAACGACATTGACAGCATCAACTTCACGCATTTTTGAAGAAAGAACATTTGAAGCGCGTTATGAATGCTAGTTCTATAGAAGATGCCACAGAAATTGATTATTTTATCACCAATGTTAAACCATCAAAAGTAACACCTAAATGGATAGTTAATACTTACTCGCTCTAGAAAAATGATGTAACCGATATATACTACTCCAATAGAGTTATTGGCCATTTGGGATATGTTTTTCCTTTCGCTTTCCCCTAGTAGTCCACCCAGATAGTGGCGGAATCCTGTTTTTTGGGGTAGGTTTTTCCAACAACCATCAAACTGTTTACACCACCTTTCAAAGTAGGGGGGGCATTGCAGTAGAGGTCGTTTCTTTTATAGAAGAGCGATCACTTCAACATAAAATTATTGATTTACAAGGCATAAAGTCTAATTTGGCCAGTTAAGTTGTGTAAGTCCCAATATTCAAAAAAAAAGAAAAAATGATCGAAAGAGCTTTCTAGAATGAACTGGAGCAGCTTTTTTCTTAATGATCTCTAATCGAGATACACTATCGTAAAGTGCATTGTTTCTTCAAAGTAGTACAATATACAGAAATATACAGCATATTTCGGGCAGATAAGGTACAACGTAAATAGTAAAAATTATATAGTGCGAGTCATCTTGCTTCCGTAGGCCCACCTCATAACAAGGTCAAGCGCTGTAAGTTTTAACTCCCCCGGCGGGAAGTCCCGCGCCCTTCCAGATAAGTATACCTCACGAAGGTTGAAAAAGTTTTTATTCAGATCATGGACTGATTGGAGTTTTAAAGGCTGGCTTTGGGTTAAATGGTGCGGTAACAGTACCTTCTATATCTGCCCCTTGACCGGCAGGAACTACATATACAGATTCTACTTGCCCTTGTGACTGGGGTAAGACAATAAAACGTCCTTCATCTATTAGATAGGTGACAGTTTCTCCCCGAATTGTATTACCATCCTGTAGTATAAATACATCTCCATTAAGAACAATTCTGCGTTCTCGGCTGAAATATTGAGCCTGAGCTGCTGTTGCTTGAATTTTCCGGGCTGGGTAGTTAATTTGGACATTACCACGAGCTGTAACAACTCCTGTTCTAGCATCAGCTTCTTGAATATCAGAGCGAACAGTAAGACTACGACCTGAAGAATTTTGATTTCTTGGAGGTTGGTTAGGGTTAATTTGGGCAGAGGTTGAATATGTAATGGAATTTGATATAGTTAGAGGCAATATCAAGAACAATCCTTTCAATAACAGTGATTTTGATATTTTGTTGTTAAGTATCATTTTTAATTAGAATTAGGTGAAAAATTGTCAAGTGGTCCACCATCTCGATTCTTAAGTATATAACCCTACAAACAATTCAGAACTCAGAAGCTATCTCTTGAGGGTTAAGCTTCATTAAACAGGATTTACGCAAAGAAACTAATTGTAGTGTAAATATCGGATCAGGATTATCAAAAATACACCACATATAGAAGCAATACGTAAGTCCTGATTAAAGTAGACAGCCACCGACCATCCAAAAACTTCCCAGGCTTGAAATCAAGATGCTCAGATAGAGAGTACAGTTTTGATATCCTCCCAACGCTGCTTATGTGTAAAGTCGCAAGATTGATTGGTATTCATCCCGACGTCCCCTACCGAAGAGCGCGGGTCTTCTGGCAACATTTAGATAAAGCTTGTTGGACTATGTACATAGATACTCTAATGTGACCGTAATTTAGAAATCGTGAGAGAAGCCAATTGACTTTTGCTACCAAAGATTCAGCTATATTTCTATTGTACTATAAACGACTGATAAATCCTTCGAGCAGTCTGTCCTCCACAATTTAAAAATACAGGACTACCAGACCCTCTCCCTTCTTTAAGTGTTTTTGATTTAGCACTAATAAAGATAGGATTTTCTCAGTCTAAATCTTATATTTTGAAGTTATTGTAGCATTAATAGGGATGTTCTCACTATCAAAATTTTGTTTCAATCTGTAACAAAACTCACGAGCTACATTCCACTGTTTTTTTGGTCTCGTTTTGACTCTAACTGAAATTTCTACCTCCATTTGAGAAACACTATTTACAGCTAAAATACTGGCATAATCTAGAATTTCATTTCTCCAATTTGTATCATTTATCAACTCATTATTAACTTTTTTGATTAACTTTAGTGCTTGACTTAAATTAGTATCTAAATTTACTTTGATTTTTAAATCAATACTTACCCAATCTTTAGTTAAATTATGTATAGTGGAAATTTTGCTATTAGGAATAGTAGTTAAACGTCCTCCAGGATCACGCAATTGTGTTATCCGAAAATTCATATCTTCTACATAACCCATAGTATGATCTAAGTCAATAAGATCCCCTATCCCATATTGATCTTCTCGCAAAATCAAAATTCCACTCATTATATCTTTAACTAAATTATGACCACCTAAAGAAACTGTCAAACTAATAATTCCTAAACTAACTAATATGATGATTAGAGAAACATTTAACTGTTTAAATGTCCAAAGTATACCAAGAAAAACCAATAGAAAAATCACAACTCCTTGGAATGTATGGGAAAAGGTAATTGCTCGTGATACTGTTCTGTGAGAAGAAGTTTCTGTTTCTAGTTTCTGAAGACTATTAATGGCAAACCAGCTAATTATAACGGGACTAATTTTAATTATTAAGTAAGTACCGATGATTGTAGTTAATACTATGGCATAAGAAAGCAATAAAATTTGTAGCCAACGACTATAAGGAAAATTTCCTAAAATCCAGCTTATACCAAACAGCCATACAATTATGTGAGTTACTTGCAATAAACTTCTGAAAAAAGAATTTTTATTTTGTTGTTTTTCCCATACTAACTGTTGTTCTTGTCCTAAGGATAATTCTGGTTTTACTACCCTTAATTGTTGCTGATTTATTAACTCATCTATTTGTGGATAAGACAATTTCAGGCTGTCTATTAGTCTTTGGAGCTTTTGATATTTATCGAAGCAGTATTTTTGCCAAGTTGATATGAGAAAGCTCAACAGTATCAAAGCTAATATTATCCCTGTAGAAATTAAAGTTTGCCTGAATAAATAGTCTGGTTGTCTCTCTTTCTGTGCTCTGATTAAAGCATCTCTCACAAAACCAATAATCTGGTTAGCTAAATCTTCTCTAGATATGCCATGAATTTGAGCATCTAAATCTGTAATAGCAATCAATTCTTGATTTTTCAGTTCCTCTGCATCGGAAGCAAATACTAAAGTCTGGTTTTCCAGGATTTCAAGAGTTAATTTTAAAGTATCCGCATCAAAGCAATTTTTGATCGTTTGTCTAAGATTATTTTCATACAGTCTGACCCGAATATTCAAGGGAGATGTATTGCTATTTCCTTGAATTTCTTGTCCTGCTATTGCCGCGGCTTTGAAGATTTCTCTGCCATCGATTTTGATAGGTTTATAAACTATGTTACTCAGAGGTGTTAATGAGTTAACTTGAGTGAAATTTTCAATATTACTATTTTGTAATTCTTCTGAGGTCTTACCTAATACTAAGTTAGCTTTATTAATAGTAATAATGAAGATGAAAAAACTCAAAAATATTATAGTTATAATTGTTGATATTTTATAATTACTATAAAATAATTTTTTCTTGATCAGCAGAAAGTTTAATGAAAGAAATTTAAAAATTTGCATAAGCCATTACATATACATAGGAATTACGCAGAAACTGGCTTGATCGGTGAAATTTCGCATGAGTACGAAAAACAATGATCGGGAGAATGAACCTGGTTTCTTATTTAGGTGCATAAGTCTTAATAAAATTACTCTACTGATTGATTTCTATCTGGAGGTAGAAGTATCCGGACAGAAGTATTAGTGTTTTAATAATTAGTTAATGACATAACTAGGTAGGAATAATTTAAGGTAAAATAGGAGGTAGTCCTATATATAGCAATCTTAAATAGGTTGGGACAAATCAAAAAGTAAATAAAACTTTTAAAACTCTTACCTCTTCTCTGTTCTCTTTTCCCTATTCCCTAAAAAGCAGTAGGATTTTTGCCACGAACACTCATAGGACTGCTATATAGCAATCCTAAGTAGGTTGCGACAAAATTTTATACTGAAAAAGTTTTGGGAAATTGAATATTTGACCATCCGCAAAAAACTTAAATAGCCACTTAACTACTTTAAAAGAACTGCAAAGATGATAAAAAGTAGAATTCCGCGTAAGAAATCCAAGGAATCGAAAACTCTATTGTTCAAGAATTTTTTCACCTCTTTCCACTGTCTTTCAATGGGATTAACTTCAGGAGAATAAAGAGGTTGGAATAGGAAGGTAATGTTATCAGGGATAGATAAATCATTCCCTAGATGCCCTCGCCCTTTATCTAATTGAATCAGGACTTACGCAAAGACACTATATATAGCGCATTACAATTTCGACGAACATTGGGACTTGCACAATTTTCAAGCCCAAATATAGCCCAAACTCTCTCTGTGAGAGGCAAAAACCAATACGATTATTAGTCAACCAATTAAAAAAACGGAAAGACATAGCTGTACGAAAAGCATCCATTGCTTCAGTAAATG
>JAKQYE010000375.1 GCA_023356605.1 Trichodesmium sp. MAG_R02
TATGTCTTCAAAGTTATATCATTCTGAAAAAACAACTGGTTATAGTATTGATAATTCAATATGTCATTTTACTATTACTGTATAGATTCCTTGTGATTCCTAAATGTTAACTACATGAAAAATGTCCCTTTGGCAGGAACATGAACCATTCATAAGTGGCATAACGATTAGAGACTGGAGGTTAGTTTGTCAGGATTTAATTTGCTGGACTTATTAGGTGTATCAGGACTTACGCAGTACCGCTATATATGGTGTAAAAATTATTATTTTCAAGATATTGCCACTATACATAGTGCCGTTGCGTAAGTCCTATGTATGATAGAGATAACTTTATATGCAGCATTCCCCAACTTTACGGATAGAAGATTTTTTTTCACCCATAACTCATTCAGCAGTTATTAATTCCTTAATTTTTTTCTGGCTAACCATTATCAAACACTACTCCACGAGTAATTAAATTTTGTTTCATTTCCTCAGATAAACCAGCATCATGCCATAATCTAGCTTTCTCTACTTTTGTATTCTGAAAATTAGCTCCTTTTAAATTTGTTAATGCTAATCCAGCTTGAGTTAAATCAGCATTACTTAAATTGGCATTACTTAAATTGGCATTACTTAAATTGGCATTACTTAAATTGGCATTACTTAAATTGGCATTACTTAAATTTGCACCACTTAAATTAGCCAAAGCTAAACTAACACAGTACAAGTTTGCATCAGTTAAATTGGCATTACTTAATAATGCACCACTCAAATCTGCACCACTCAAATTGACTTTACTAAGATTAGCTTCGCTCAAATCTGCATCACTTAAATCTGCACCTCTTAGATAAGCAGCATATAGATTTACCCCACTTAAATCAACACCACATAAATTAACACCTAATAATTTAGCACTAACAAAATCTTTAGCAGGATTTAGACCTGCAATATTTGCTAAGTCCAATAAATCTTCTGTATTTGCCTCGACCACATTTTTGCTTATTATTCTGAACTCGGAAAAATCACATCCAGTAGTAGTTGCAGATAACATTAAACTTTGCAACTCCTCTGAAGATTTATTTTGTAATGAATGAGAAGTTAACTCAGAGTTAAAATTCTGCGATCGCAACCAAAGCACCAATTTTCTTTCTAACACTGCGAGTTGATTGGGGCTAATATTATGGGGCCATAATCCTTCAATACCAATCATATAAACAAAAATTTATCAACTATATTTTTAATTGTTATAGCAGTTTTTTCTACCTGAGGATAAGTTTTAACTGATTTTTGGGTCCTCAAATTCAGTTATCAGTTGCCAGTACCAACCGCTAAAGCCAGAGCCAAGAAAAAAACTAAATCGAATATTTTTTCATTCCCTTAAAAGAGCAATCTTGAGATATTACTGTTTTAAAATTTAATGTCCATCAAAGTTTTCCAAGCAAATTGTGGTAGAGCCAACATTCGTCGCCAGCGCCAAGGCTCCTGATAAAGTCGATACAACCACTCCAAAGAATTATCGCAAAACCAAGCAGGGGCCCTTTTCTTAACACCAGCCCATATATCCAAAGCACCACCAATACCAATCCAAATTGCTTGAGGACAAATATGTTTATTTTTTGCAATCCACAACTCTTGAGCAGGAACTCCTAAACCCACAAATATTAATCTTGGTTGCACATGTGCGAAAGTCTCTAAAAGTTCCTTCTCCTCTGCTGGAGATAGATAACCATGCTGACAAGCGATGGATAACTCGGGCACTTTTTCTTGCCAAGTCTCTACAGCTTTCATAGCTACCCCTGGTTTTCCTCCATAGAAAAATACTAAATTATCTGAATTCTGTTTCGATACCTGCCACAAAATACTTTCTGCTAATTCAATACCAGGAGAACGGTGTACAGGTTTACCCTTAAGCCTTAAGTATAAAACCACACCAGCTCCATCAGGAATTACCAGATCAGCTTGACAAATTATCTCAGCTAATACAGGATTTTTCTCACTTTGCATCACCATTTCTGCATTTAGTGTCACTACATGAGTTCCTATTCCTGCCTCTAACCGAGAAAGTAAGCAACCAGAATAATCATCTAGACAATGTACTGGTAAACCTAGCACCAGATTTTCTGGAAGTGGACTAAGTGCAGACCCAGCAAAACTTTTTTCTCTCATAGATATTCTATTTTATTAATTTTTGTTTTTGATAATCGACATTTTTTAAATAGTTACTGACTTACATTAACTAATTCAGATATTTCAGCTTAGTACTTAACCACTTTCTTTGACCAAAAAATTAGGTCAATAGTATCCTATGATAATCAGATTTGATCTGATCAGAGTTTTGTGAAGTCAGACGGGATAACAAGACTACGAAAGAAGTTGTCCACCCTATATTGTAAAGTTGGGGTGGGAGTATCTCACGAAATTCATCTATAATCAATCGAGCAGAGTCAACCATAAAAATCTTGTTGTATTCTGACCAGTAATACTTTTATTAAAATTAAAATTAAAATTAAAATTAGTGTTTATGAACCTCAAGGCAGGATTTGTCCTTCAAAAAGGGAAGTACACCATTGATAGTATTTTAGGTCAAGGAGGCTTTGGTATAACTTACCGAGCTATTCATCATCAATTTAACCGAATTGTTGTATTGAAAACTCTCAATGAAAGTCTATACCAGCATCAAGATTTTGCTAAATTTCAAGCTCAATTTATAGCTGAGGCTCATATCCTGGCTAAGTTTCAACACCCCAACATTGTCAATGTATGGGACTTTTTTGAAGAAGAGCAGTTTTTCTTTATGGTCATGGACTATATACCGGGTCAAAATTTGGCTCAGTTAATAAAGTCTGGCCATAATCTCCATCCTAACCAAGCTACTGATTATATACACCAAATTGCCTCAGCTCTCTCAGTAGTTCACAAAAATGGGTTTTTACATCGGGATATACAACCGAAAAATATTATTAGGCGAGCTGGAACCGAACAAGTTGTACTAACTGATTTTGGTATAACCTGCGACCTAACCGATGGAATTAGGCAAACTCATACTAATTTATTTTCTGTGGGATATTCACCACCAGAACAGTATAATCTACAACAAAAGTTAAGTCCTTCAACAGATATTTATGCCTTAACGGCTACATTATACTATTTACTTACTGGTAATGCTCCTACTCCTGCTCCTTTAAGGCTAAGTCAAGCTGTTCCTCAAACACTTAAATTTTCTGCAAAAAAACTAAAATATCTTTTACCTAATCTTTCTGCCAATATTGAAGAGACTATTGTAAGGGGATTAGAAATAGACCCTGAAAAACGACCTCAAACTGTAGAAGGTTGGTTGGTACTTCTTTTAAATGAATCAAATATTTTAGAACTCAAAAAACAAAATAGTTATTTAGTAGAGAAAGCATCTAGATTTAACAATGATCATAAATTGATTGAGCCGCAATCAGAGTTAAATATTTTTCAGACAAGAGGTCATTATTTTACTAATGAAGCCCAAAGCAAAACTGTTAATAAAAAAAATATAGAATTAAATAAGTTTCAGTTTTTTATGCTTAGTAATATAGACTATAAATTGAGTTGGATGAATCAACTATGTTTACAACTTACAATTTTTTTGTTATTTGTCTTGACTGCTGGGACTTTTGGATGGATAGGTTTTGATATTACCCTGCGTTATAGCCATAGAAAAGTAAATAACAATATGGCATCTTTGACATTAAGTAATTTATTAGAAAACCTCAAGCAAGAGCAAAATTACACCTTCCGCAATCACGACCCTTCCAATCCTCTTTTTGATTCTCCTTCAATTAAGACTTACTCGATAAATCCACCAATATTGAACAAATTGCCGAAGGAATACTTTGAACAAGATGAGTTATTGCCTAATAATTTTTCTTATGAGGATGAATATTGGTCAGAAAAAGCAGACTATTCTGCTGATGATATAACTCAAGTTTCTCCTCAAAATGATTCGTCTAATGAAGAAGTTAATCTGTTAAATAGATCATATTTTCCTGACAATTATTAACTTAAATATCCGAGATATTGCTATTATAAAATATCAACAGCACAATCAGTGTTTAGATGAATACTCTTAATTTAATTTTTAATAATTTATTTCATTAATACCCAACCTTTTTCATCCTGAAGGTTTTTCCTCTAGGTTCCCGTATGCTCTATGGTACCTTGATTATACTCAATACCTATTATTTCTAAACCACGGCTTAAGATATTTCGTGCTGCGTTAGTATCACAACATATTTCAATATGACAGCTAGGATAAACATGAGGATCACTTGATACAGTTTTCTTAACTCTATGTCCGCAGTTAGAACAATCTTGGGAAGTGAATTTGGGCTCACGGGCTGACTTGTAAGCTTAATGGTAGATAGAGTAATCATTTGAGACAATAAGTTGAATAATAATTCAATAAAAAAAGGAATGGGATTTTGAGCTTGGGAGGTAGCAATCGCAAATTCACTCTTATCCTCCATTTGAGTTGATTATTTATTCATTTAAAAAGTTTTGGAAATAGTTAAAAATATGATAAAAAGCGGACTGGAAGTCTATCGCTTCTTATTATTGTTTCCCAGATAATATTTTTGACAACTTGAGGGTAAAAACTCTAAAATTAAGCTCCTTTCTTCTGTGAGATTTACCACTTTTGGCGA
>JAKQYE010000376.1 GCA_023356605.1 Trichodesmium sp. MAG_R02
ATCTAAGTTAGAAATAGTCTCGTTAATAAAGACATCTCTGGCGTTAATTACTGCTGTATTTTTAGAAAGTTGAACATCTTCTCGTTTTGAATAAGAAATGGTGATCCAGATAGCTACAGTTGAGGTAATCACGGACATGCTCATAACAAATAGACTCTGTCCGAGGTCTGCCCACTGAAAGCTAAATAATTTCTTGGTGAATAATACTATTGCTACTCTTGTTGCTTCTGTTCCAGATTTAATTTCTCCTTTTTCATTAAACCGTGAGTGATAAATTTCGGGTCTAACCGCTTTGAGGTAGGCTAGATCACTACCATAGTTTTTGACTTCTTTTATTTTTTGCTGGTACCTATCCTTGGGAACTTTGAGATTGTTATCCCTTATAGCTTCTAGCTCGTTAGCTTTAGGACATGCAGGCCATTGTTCTATGGCCTTATTTTTATAGTAGCTATAACCGCCCAGGTTAAATCTATCTGCATATGGACCATGAGCAGCTAGGTGGAGTTCTTCCCTTTTGGGGTCATTGGGGGGCAGTCGTTCTAGCTTACGCTCTAAGGTGTCACATCTGTTGCGAGTTTTCTCCAGAGTTTCATTATTTTGAATATCTGAAATTTCCTTTTCCAAAGGTTCAAAAATCGATTCTTGAACTAACTGTTCTCCCAATTTTCGACTCAAACCGGATTGATTTAATAGTAGTTCTGAACCGACTCCTGATGTGATGGTTAGGATGAAGTTGATGGCAATGAAACCGCTGCTACCAATTCGAGCAAAGCGTATGCTTATGGGTTGATTCGAGGCGGCACCGGTAGCGAGAGCGTTGCCTAGTTTAATTAGCCCTATGTTAGCCAATACAGCAATAGGCCAGGTAAGTATTCCCATGCTGTCGAACATAAAAATTAAGAATGGCAAGGTTGTGAATGCATTCCACCAATTGGCAAAGGTTGTAACGGAGGCTGTTACTAGAGAGGATTTTTCTAATTCTTTAGATACATAACCGGTGCCATGTAGTTCGTTGGGATCGACGCAAACCAGATTTTTTAACCAATAACACCAGAAAAGAGGGTTCTTTTTAGAGGTTTTGTTCACAGACTCTGGGTTTTCAAGCTGTGAGGGGCTTTGGAATTTTAGCCAAGAGATGATATCTTTAGTCTTGGGGATTGTTGGTTGTTGTGGTAGTTTCATTGGTTTTGTTGGGTTTTATGGGCTTGATTAAGTGGGTTAAGTTAGGGATATTTTTCTATCGGTGAGAAAATGAATTTTGTTGCAAAAGTTTTGCGATTTTTTTGCTTTACCGATTAGAAAACGGAAGACAACACGACTAGGTTGTTATTTGTCTATACCTCTATTATTCATTGTTGAATTTTTTGTCCTCTATTTAGGAGTTTGCTATAGTTTTATATTGGTGAGAAAATGAATTTTGTTGCAAAAGTTTTGCGGTTTTTTTCTCTACGGATGAGAAAACGGAAGACAACACTACTAGGTTGTTATTTGTCTATTGGTGGGAAAATTAGGTTTGTTGCACTGAAAGTGACTGAGAAAAAATAAAAATAGCATTGGGTGGGGAAACACAAAGGTGGTCTTTACCATTGACAATTAATGATTTAGTCAGACTTGCCCCGTTGGGATGTAGGATTTAACCTATTCTCAAGGCTGGATCTGCAAAGACAGAGGTATCTTGGACAGAGAAGAGAACATTTCTGACATCTTCCACTAGAGCATTGTTGACTATGGCCACTATTGATTCGTTTGGCAAGAAAATGGAGGTATCGCTATCGGTTTGTTGGAGTCTGATGGAGGATAGGTCAGCGATAATACCGATGCGATCGCCTTCTTGAGGATTAAAATCCTGTATAACCTCTAAGTTATCTAAGTTTGTAGCTTCATTCCCTAGTAGGACAAAAGTATCTGCATCGCTACCGCCAACAAGGGTATCACCTTCGCGATCGCCTATCAGCACGTCCCTACCACTGCCACCTTTTAGTATATCTTGACCTTTACCCCCTCGAATAAAGTCGTTTCCGTCCCCACCATCTAAGGTATCGTTGCCTAAATTACCGTTGAGGATATCGTTTCCCAGACCTCCAATTAAAAGGTCGGAGCTCTTGCCCCCTAGGAGATAATCAGCGCCGTCTTCACCCCTTAGGATGTCGTTGCCTAAGTTACCGTTAGCAAAGTCGCTAAAACTAGAGCCGATGATGCTATCGTCACCATCTCCACCAAGAACTCTCAAGATCCTATTTGCTATTTCTTCGGTGATTTGAAAGATGTCGTTTCCCAGGGTTAGAATTTCAAAGTCATTTATCGATAATGAGAAATTGTAGTAATTTACCGTATTAATGAAAAAGTTGAGCAGTTCAGGTTCGTCAATAATTTCTTGGAATGGAATATCGTTGAGTGAAACAGATTTCGTTTCTGGAACCTGTTGGTTATTTAAGGAGATACTATCACTGCATACAATTTGTTTGATTGTATCACTTGCAGCTTTTGAAATAAGTTGAGTGGCAAAATTATTATCTGTGATTAGAGCTGTAATTTTTGCATTTAGAGGTGTATCGATATTGTCTAAATCAGAACTAATTTCATCCAAATTAAAAAAATCATCATTGATGGGTTCAACTCCTGCTGCTTCAAATAATTCAATTGAATTATCGTATATGTTATCGGGAATTGCGTTTATTGTCATTACTAATGCAGAGGCAACTTTATCTTCTAATCCCCAAAGTGATTTATTAAAGCTTGTAACTTGAATTTCTTTTTCTCGAAAAGCATCATCAAGATAGTCGGTAATGTCATGAAGAATTGTTCCTAATCCCAGACTTTCTAATGGGGAAAAAAATTGAAATGTATCAGGTGTACCTGTCATACCAATGTCTGGTGCTAAGTCAGAGATTTCGTCTTGAGATAAACCTGTCAAAATCGCAACTGTGTCTACAGAAACTAGATGTAATGGTTCTTGATCATAATTAGGAAATCTTTGTTTGACTTTATCTGCATCTGATGAAGAAATTGTAATTCCCAATTTTGAAGCATTTGCAACCTTGATAATTTGGTCGTTAGTAATATCTGGGTTATCAAGGAAATTTTTGGCAATTAGCTTTGATGCGGTATAGTTGCAAATTGTGTTCCCTCGATCTAAATAAGCTCTTGAGCGTATTTGATTAAGGGCATCTTGAATTTCAGGACCAGTTCTCCAATTTCCAGCTTTTAAAATATCGAGATTACTGGGCTCTACATCAAGTTGTTTATCGTTTCCAGAAATAACAGCTTGATCATTTTCTGTTTGTAGTTGCAGTGAATTTGTCGTAGCTAATTCTTGTTGCATAATCAGAGGAAGAAATATCCTAAATTTATTATGGAAAATGGTATATAACTAACATCTTGTATTTTAATGTGTAATATTAATGTAACATATTACAACAATATTTAGTACATTTATGTTATCATATCCAATAGTTAATTTAACTTCCAGGACAAAAAATTAAGACCTAAACCCTTACCTATTTCTTAAAAATCTTGTGCTGTATATATTTTAGGTTAAGGATCCAAATTACTTGTAGTTTGGAACCACTGAAACCACTGATAAAAATAATAAACTAGACTAGGAATCCAAAAAACAATCCAAATAGTCAAGTTACTATTTAAACCAAAAAGATCGTTGATACTCTGAGAGAAAAATCGACCAATTATTGTTAAAATTAGGAAGATTGCTATTATTAAGCCTATTTTTTGTAAATCTCGGTTGTTTTGATAAATTTTCCAACATAGAAAGGTAAAATAAATAGGATATATGAAGAACGCAAAAGCATCAAAATGACCAATTGCATTACTAGAACCAAAAATTAGGTTGAGAGTGTTTAAATTATAATAATAACGGAGAGGGGACCAACTCATAAAGACAAGAGATACAAGGGTTAAAAGATTGAGATACTTGTCAAAAGATTTGACTTCCCATTTTGAATAGATGAAAAGAATAATAAAAGATATGAGACTAACGGTTGTGATAATAAAGAAAGATAAAATATAAAATATTCTACTAATTGAGAACACATTATTTTTCCCTTGCCATGTAGAATAAGAGAAGCTATTTTTCATTAATGTGTAGTAACCTTGCTTCTGTTCTTGATTAAGATTATCTTTTTGTTCTCGAAATTTAATGATAGCTTCTTCAATTTTTGATTTATTAATAATTAAAGTATTTCCTCTAATTACTTCATTAATATCAAGGAGACTTTCAGGAATTTGTTGGATTTGTAAAATTGTTTCTTGAGGGATATTAATGGTAGATTGTGCTTGATTATTTAACTCCAATAGGAGTATATTATTGGAGGTAATTTCTATATATGTCAAGAAAATAGAAATTAGTACACTTAGTAATAGATTTTGTATAAATTTCTTTGACCCTTTTACTAAATAGATAGCTTTATTGAGACTAATAAGCACAACTCCAAAGGCTAATAAAGAAAACAGAATCAAGTGAGGGTAGAGTTTAAAATAAAGTAACCATTGACTATTATAGCGAAATTCTAAACCAACACTTAAGGGTAAACAAATGACTGTTATTATAAATGAAGTTATCATTAAGGGTTTTCCTAAGTTGAGGAAATAAAGAATAGTTTTATTCATAATTTTTCCATGTTGTTGTTAATTTTTATTT
>JAKQYE010000377.1 GCA_023356605.1 Trichodesmium sp. MAG_R02
TGCACTAAAATCATGTTCTATGTCATTTAAATCAGGAGAGTATTTTGGCAAAAATATTAATTGGTGACCCCCTGCTTCTACTAATTCTCTAATAACGTTTTTTCCTGGGAATTGGTGAATTATCCGTGCAGCAGTACACTGGGATTTTTTAATGATGGTAATAAATGTTGATCATACCATTGTTCAAATCCTACGGCATTTAGACTTCCTTTGAATAGAATTGGCGCTATTAAATCTTTTTCCTTTTTTCTTATCCCGGCTACTAAATTTTCTCTTTTACCTCGTTTTCCCTCTTGCTCACCATAAACTTTTTTCCCTTTTTTTGACTAGGCATAAATACAGTCTTGATTATCTTCAAAGCCTTATTTATAAATAAATACAAGGCTTTTGCTTCCAGATTTTTTGATCAAATTTCGAGGGAAAGCTGGTAATATTTTATCCTTTCTTCTCTATTTCTTTTTCTATAACGAAGTTGTTTCTTTTTTCTAGTAATTTTCATTTTTTTTAAAGCATAAAATATAGCTGTAGGATTAACTCCACATTTTTTAGCTCTGTCTGACAATGCTCGACTCTGGATTTTGTTTTACATCTTTTTATAATTCTTTCCAATCTAATTTTATTTTACGACTTTTTACCTTAGTTGCTGACAATTTTGGGCGAGATAACCATCTATATATCGAAGCTCTTCCTATCCCAAATGTATGAGCTTCTTTGGTAATTGTCCCGCCATTTTCTATAAAATTTATTACTTTTTGTCTGAAGTCTAAACTATAAGGCATAGTTCAAAATAGTTTCTAGTTGACTTAATTTTATTATACTCAATTTTTATTTCAATCTTAATTAAAACGACTATACACATTTTCTTAAATAAAAAATTCCTGCAGAATTCTGTAGGGAATATTAGCTTAGGCAAGGGAATTACCTGAATTCCCTAAAAATGGCTAAAACCCCTGTTTGTCAAAGATTTATGCTTTTTTTTTATGTAAGAGCTTTTACCTGGACTTTGGGAAAAAATAGATTAAAAATAAGGTCAGAACCTTGTACAGTAGTATTCTGACCTTAAATATACTGTTCTATTGATATATCTAGGTTTCAGCTATTTTTACCCCTTTAAGGTATTTTCCTTACTAGCAGTGGCTTTAAGGTATTTTCCTTACTAGCAGTGGCTTTAAAGCCATTTTTGCGATAAAAAAACCTCAAAGTACCTTTACTGGTCTATACTTGAGTCTATTTTTTTTACCTCTGTTTTGTGTAATTCCCACAATTGCTAAAAATGGTTCCAATCTAGACATATTAAGAAACAGGCTGGTTAAATGTCAAACCTATATATAGGGGTATCGAGTTGTCCCAATATATTTTTTGTCAGACTACTGTCATAAAGGAAGAAGGAATAGGAAGATCAGGAGATGGGGAGTAGAAGCGAGAACAAGCAAAAAGCAGTAAGCAAAGTTCAATTTTAAAACTCTATGCTTGAACCAATACAAAAATTATTAGTAAATCTAGTTAAACTGTTTACAACTCCTCTACTTTTTATAGGGGATACGAATATATCTTTAAGTAAACTTTTCCAATTAGGTATATATTTAATCCTAGTTTTGCTCTTAGGTAGGCTATTCAAAAATCTACTCAAAAGAGTTTTGTTACTAAAACTAGGTATAGATGAACCTAACCGAGAAGGAATATCTACAATATTTAGCTATGCACTCAGTGCTCTAGCTGTAATAGTTATCCTCCAAACACAAGGTTTTAATATCTCCTCATTAGCAGTTTTAGCTGGGGGTTTGGGTGTAGGTATTGGTTTAGGATTTCAGAACATTACCAAAAACTTTATTAGTGGTTTGAATGTATTAATAGAAAGACCTATTAAAATAGGAGATTTTATTGAATTCGAGAATAATTTGGGTTTTGTCGAAGAAATTGGTTTGCGTTCAACAAGAATTAGAACATTAAGAAATAGTCATATAATTATTCCTAACGGTATGTTAATAGAAGGGAAAATACATAACTTAAGCTACAATAATATTCAAGGTCGAATTGAAGTTGATATTTTTGTTTGTGATGATAGTGATCCAGTATTAGTTACGGAAGCTGTGCTAATGTCAGCTTATATGGAACCAGCAGTATTACAAGAACCTCCTCCAAAAGTTTTATTTTTAGGATTTCAAGATAATGCTTTTAAATTTCAATTATGGGTATGGGTAAATGAAATCTATAATGAACCGATTTATACGAGTTCTTTACGGTTTTTAATCCAGCATAATTTACATCAACAAGGCATTTTAATTCCTTGGGATAATTTTAATATATATCTTCATCATCCAGAGGATTCTAAAAAATTCGAACTGTCTCAAAAGACTGTTATTCACGGATTAAAAAGTCATCAGTCTATACCTGATAAACCTCTATCAGCTAGGGATTTATTAATGGAAGTTACGTATTTTAAAAATTTTACTGATGTGGAGTTAAGAAAACTAATAGAAGTAGGATATAGAAAACGTATCAAGCCACTAGATTTTTTATTCCATGAAGGAGACCCTGGTGATGCTTTTTATATTATTCTTTCGGGTTCAGTTGAGGTTTTTGTGGAAAAAATTAATAAACATTTGACTACTCTAAAAGCCGGAAAATTTTTCGGAGAATTAGCTTTAATATTAGGTATTCCTCGTACAGCTTCTGTTAGAGCAATTGAAGATACTATTTTATTTGCTATTAATAAAAAAGGCTTTGAAAAAATATTGCATGAGAATCCAGAATTAGCAGAGGTCATTCTCCAAGAGTTTGGTAAACATAAAGAGGAGTTATTTCAACGTCAAAGTGAACTTAGAACATTGGGATTAGTTGATATAGAGGAAGATGATAAAAATATTATAGTTTGGGTAAGAAGTCGTTTCAAAAATTTGTTTAATTTATGATTAATTGATCAAGATATAGCAATCCTATTTGATTCGCGTCCAAAATATTACTCATTTTTGGGTATAGGGAATGGTCAATGAGTAATACTACTTCCTTCCCGCTAGAAGATCACCTATTACGTAGTATAAGTATTACAAAAGTCAATTAGAGCAGCAAAACTATCAAATCTTTATCCGATATAATGCTTCAATAATGCGATCGCGATCTTAGACACTGAATTACGGCCAAAACTATAATACAAACTCCAAAAAGAATATTTACCAGAACAATTATTGGTACTTATTTATACTCAGGACTTACGCAGTGCTGCTATATATAGTGTATTTTTGATAATTATCTTAGATATTTACACTACAGTTAGTGCCTTTTCATAAGTCCTGATACTTTAATCTAGCTACGCTAAAGTACAAATATGCCGAATTATATTTTGGATTTGTTCAGGTGTCTAAAGTTGCTCACGGGGTGACAAGCTAGTTGAAAGCTATATGTAGAATGTTTTTGCCTTCGGGGACTGAAGAATATTTCAACAAAAAGAAAACCCTCAATACGAAATGCTGGGGGTGTCAGAGCGATCGCACTACGCCCCCTAACCGTGTTGAAGAATTATTCAAGCTGTATTATAATATAGTATTATTAAAAAACTCACCCTTATTAATTTATTGTTAATCAAAAATCACAGTCTAATTAACCACTGTATCCATCGCTTTGAGTCCCCTTTTATAATATAGTAATTTATGACGATTTTGGATCATTAATTTTTCTACTAATTCTTAGCATGGAAATCATCATTTATTGCCCAATAAATCATAGATAATCCTACAAAAACACTGCTGTTTCTTCTTTCTTTTCTACCTTTTACTGCTTTTTTTTTTTCGGTTAAATTACTAGCTTCTTTATGAGTTAAATTTTTCCAATATAATGGTATTGCCCTCTTTTTCCAAGCTAAACTAATCATTAATATATTAGTATTTTGCCACTGAGTTCTATCTAAAATTATAGTTAATTTAATGTAGATTGAGACAAACATTTATTACTATAAGTATGTTTCAGTATAAAAAGTGTTTCATTTTTATTTAAAATAACTATAATACTAATTCTAAGGGAGAACTAAATAAATTTTCTATTATTTTTTTAACTAAAGGAAACCAAAATAAAGCTAGGCTAAACTCTTTTAAAGTTAAAAACCTTTGTATATGTTTTCCCTTACTTTCTAATTTTATTGGTAGGGGAAAATAATTACTTAATTTTGATATCTGTACAGTTTTATATACTGATACTCGCGTATAATAGTATTTGTAATGTTATTACTTGAGATGGACTCAATATGATTCTTAATATGGTCTTGATAAAAGCCTAATATATTCACTTTTATCGCCTAACCTAAAAGTTCTATTCCCTAAAGATCTAATCATGATTCATCCCTTATCACCTATTATTTAATATCTATACCTATTTAGGACTGCTATATTTTCTGACTTCGGAAATTATCTGTTTGGTCAAAGGGACATCTCCTATAAAATCTTTTTATTGGCCTTTATATTCGTAACATTCTTTTTTCAAAATGGTATAACCCGCTTTCTGTATAAATCCTTGTAATATAAATATCACCGGAATTGATATCAAATACAATTTCAGTAATGAGATTATTGATTCACCATATGGGAAGTGATATCATGTCCGGTAGCATCGTTTGTGTAAAATCTGAGCGA
>JAKQYE010000378.1 GCA_023356605.1 Trichodesmium sp. MAG_R02
GAACAACAACGGCAAGAAACAAAAACAATTAAACTGGGAATTTGGGGAACTAGAAGTGCAGGAAAAACAGTTTATATGCTCATGCTATATCATTACCTTCAAAGGTCAAAAAGAAAAGACAGGTTCTTAGTTAAGGTTGGTAATGAACAAACAGACAAGTTTCTGGAAAAACATTTAAATTCAATGATTTATAAAGGAGAATTTCCAACCCCAACAGTAATACCAAAGGAAGATAAATATAACTCATATTCTTATAAGCTGAAAAGGGTTAATAGCGACACAATAGTAGAGTTGACCTTTCTCGATCTGCCAGGGGAACTTTGGGAGGACAGAAGCAGAGAAAAAAAGGTGAAGACAAATAACACAATTGGCAACAAAAACTATGGCGTAAGTGTAGCAAAATACTTGACACAGTGCCATGGAATTTTAATTTTATTAAGTCCCTTAAAGGAAGACTACAATGACTCATATTTGCCATTATTAGATGGCTTATTTAGATTAATGCTAAGAGAAATTCCCGAATTCAAACTAGAGCAATATGTTGTTTTTGGTATAACTAAAGCAGATCACGATAAAATTTACCAGCGGACAATAGACACGAATTTTTATCAATTGATTATGGAAATTATAGGACTCCAAGTACCCCTAGAATGGCTCAAAAGCTATTTTTATCTAGAAATAGTGGAAGAGAAAGATGGAACACAGCGAGTGAATGTAAATGGAGAAAATAATCGTTGCTGTTTTCTTCCTATTTCACCCTTTGCAAAATATTACGATAAAGATGGTAAAATGATATCCCCTGTTATTACCAATGAAAATAAAACAGAGGAGGAACTAAAGCTAAATGAGTCACAGCAGGAGCCGCCAAAAGCTGCTGATAAGCGACAGGGGAAACGGCTACTAACAGACCCTTTTAAAAAAGATCTAAGTAAGAAGCAAAATAATAATGATGATTATGAAGGTAGTCAAAGGGAAGGCCAAAGTAGTTACAATGATGACTATGAAACACCCAGTACAACTAATTATTATGAACCAAATCAAGAAGAGGGAAAATACAAGATTGATACACGCGTTACCTGGAGACCTCAAAATGTAGTTGAGCCTATTGAGTGGTTGATTCAGCGTATAGAAAATCATCCTCCCAAAATTTTTGACTAACAGCAACAAACAGAGTAACAATGGCTAATCAATTAGGAGAAAAAATTATGCAACAAGAGCAAGAACTAGAGCAGTTTATTTACGGTAAATTTGTCGGTCCAGACAGCGGATATTGCATCGTTGCCCATAGTTCTAACTTAGAATACAAACAGGCTATGGAAGAGATAGCCGAGCAAGAATGTCGCTTTTGGCAACAGCCTTCGGATTATAATCTCTGGGGGGTTGGCATTTGTCGAAATAACACTCAGATTTGTCCCGAACAGGAAATTATATTTATTCAAGAAATGTCGGCTCAGGATTTGAACAAAAGCTTTATTTTTAGCGGAAGTCGTAGATTTTATCAGCGACTTTATATTTTTGCTTCCGAAGCAACAGCGCTGAAATTAAACAAGAGCATTTTTTTATGGCTTACCAAATTTTCCCTCAACAAAGTGCCTATATTTAAAGCACTCAATAAACCCAATGGTTCCGGTGACTCTGGGTCTTGGTTTTTTCCTCAAAGTTACTTCTCATTAACTGACCAACAGACTGAAAGGGCAAAACCAGAAAAAATCATAGCAGATGTTTGGCAGAAAATTAGCACAAATGAACGAAACCTCTGGCTTCAGGCGTTGGATGCAATTATGAGTGGTAAAAAGCTTTTGATTGCGATCGCAGATAATAAAGATGCAAAAAGTAAATTCCTGCCAAAACTGGACAATCTTTTATTACTTTTCATTCCCATGGTTTGGCGAAGTAAACTCTCGATCGCAATGGGAAAAGACATCGATCTAGAAGTTTGTAAATGGGCAAATATAGTAGTTAGTTTTCACGAAGAAAAACCAAGCCATTTGCCTGATGATTGGGTTTGTCTAGATTTAGCATCAACAATAATTACTCCAAATCTAAGTATTGAAAGTGAATACGTTAAAGATTTTATTGAACCACTTAAGGATGATTTTGGAAGTTTAATTACTCTATGTAAAAAATTTGCTGAACATGAAAATGTTGGTCTTAACCTGAAGACCACCAACAACCAGAAAAACTTCTCAAGATTTGGGCCAGATTCGTCTATTGATAGTCGTTTCTTACAGGTTAAGCCTTTAGACTTTAGTCATCCATCTGTTGATTTTATAGCTAATTACCCCAAGGACGATACCTATAAAACACAACTATTTTCCAAATACTTTTTACCCATAAAATCCGAGCTAAAAATCTTTCTTGAGAATGTGGGTAAAGATAAAAAGACAGTGTTAATAATCCTTTGGGAGGCTATCAAACAAAATTTAACGACTGATGCTGATATAGCGGTCCTCTGTTTGGGTAAAATGTTTGCTTTATTAACTAAAGATGAGTTTTTAAAGCCACTTTGGGAACTTAAAGCAGCCGATTTTATGGAGCTAATAAGTCATGGCTTATGGAAAGAAATTCAAAAAAATGTCAATAAAGAAGACTCTGAAGACTCTTTAGAATTCATAAAGAAAGAATTACAACTTATTTCCTTAAAATTAATAAAAGAAGAAAGAAAGAGACACAAATACGAACAACTTAAAAAATTTGTTAGCATTCATTTACAAGAAATATTTTTCTCAGATGTAGAAAAATTTCAACTATGGGATTCATTTTTAGCTCAGGAAATGAGTCGGGAAAATTTTCTGGATTTGTTTAACGAACAACTTATTCCTTTAATGCCTAAAATTTACTTAGAAATCTTTGAAAACAGCTATCTAATTAAATACCTAAAAGATTCATTTCCTACAGCACATTTAGGATTGCAAGATGTTTTATCAAATCGAAATTTGTCAAAGCTTTGCCTAGTTTCTAGTTACTTAAAAATAAATAATGCCACAACCAATAAGCTTTACCTAAACTTTTTAGAGTCTCAATCACCAAGCTATGAAGGTAGCCAGGATTTGTTAATAGATACTATTAATAGGAGTATCGATCCAACAACAACAGTCCTTAAAAGTCAAGATCTTTCTGATGTTTACCAATGGTTTAATAATAATAAACCAGGCTTATTCGATAATTTAAGTAAACTTTATAGCACTAATCAATCATGGTCAGACTGGGAAGAACTTGCATCTTTTTTGTACCCAGATGATCATAATCAAGAAAATAGGGTTTATTTTCTTGACAAAATAGTTGCTCAAAAATTCACCGCTGAGGTTTTAAAAACTTGGTTCAACTTATTAAAAAGTGAACCGAATAATCCCAAGATTAAAGAAAGTTTTTTGAATGGAAAAACCTGGAAGAATTTAAGGGACGAAACTCTTAAAAATATGTACCCTTATCTAACATCTGGGGTCCCAGATTATGTAAGTAAGTTAATACAATGGGCCTCTGAAAAAAGTAGGTTTGATTTGATTAACGGAAAACTCACCGAATCTGCCATAGAAATTTGGGAAAATAATAAGACAATTGATCAACAAACTTGGCAAATTTTAATGTTTTCACCAGTACAAGCAAACTTATCCAATGAAAAGCGTTTTAGAATGAGAATTGCTGATTTATTGTGTGAACCAAATTCACTATCCTTGACAAATAATGTTGAAATTAAAAGCCAAAATATTTCTAAAGAAAGACAAAATAAAAGCGAGTCACAGCAAAAAAAACTAAGAGCTCCTGTTAAGAAAGATACTGCAAATAAAACTATTCAGGAAAATGTTTCAAGCACTGATGATCCTTTAACAAACTCGACATCTACTCAGATGTCTAATAATAACCAAAATGAGGGCAAAGTCAACGAGTCCAGGAGAGACTTGCCACTCTACAATAAAGAACAAAAAACACTGCATTTATTAACTAAACTTGCTAGAGAAAAAATTAATAAATTCAAGGACGACCCTGAGAAAATTGAAAGTTTTCTTGAGCTTTGTGAAACCTTTGAAATAAAAATACTGGAAGTTTTAGTGGAAGTGGATTTAAAAAATTGCCCTGGTGTCTTCTTCAAGTATCTGCATAGCAAAAATTATGATAGAAACAGCACAGAATATATTCGTTGCTTTGAAAAAATGTTATCTCAAATTCAAAGCAACACTAAAGAGCGAGACAAAATTATCGATTTTGTGAGAGATATAGGAAAGAATATGATTGGGGAAGGAGACAAAGAGCTTCGGGAGCTAGCTGTTGATTCTCTAGCCTCTTGGGCACGTCAGGGATTGAAGTGATTGCTGTCTCACCATTATAAGAAGTGTAGCCAACAGGGTAACTAGGCTTTTTGTTCAGCTTTAAGGTAGTGCAAGTTAATAAAAACTTAGTCAAATTGGAGTTTTTTTTAAATGATTAATGAGAACAGACAAAATCAGGAAACAAATTTTTGGATATGCAATGGAGAGGAAAAAAACCGGCCTCATCCCCCGCAAATGCTTCATTACGGTGATGAGTGTCCTATTTGCCACAATGTCAAAAAAATCAAACGCAACCCACCTCCTCCAAAGTCAGACACCATTGGTGTTAATACTACTAGACAAATTGATTCTGAA
>JAKQYE010000379.1 GCA_023356605.1 Trichodesmium sp. MAG_R02
TAATTTTTTCTCTATTATCTACTCCTAATTTTTGATTAATTAGTTCCACTATTCCTATCTCATCAATTAACCCTGCAACTATTCCTAGGTGGTCAAGATTTTTAACTGTTATTTCTTCTATAGGACTTACGCAGTACCGCCATATATAGTGCATTTTTGACAATAAATTCAGATATTTACACTACAAGTAGTGCCTTTACGTAAGTCCTGTTCTATTAAAGACATTTTTTTGATACTCAATAAGGATGGAATCATCAGTTTTATGATCTCACTTGAAGTGACTAAAGACCATAAGTAATTATAGGTAAATTAAATAGATATTGTCTTGTAACCTCTTGTAATACAATTATGTTGTGCGGAATGTGGGTTTGAATTCAGAAGATTTATGGCGAAATGTTAAAGAAGTAAGGATCAACAAAATCTCAATGGTTATCTACTCTGTTATTGTCTCTCTCATTCTACCTTAAGCTGCTCATATCTTGCCTCGTAATGCTATACTACGCACTCGAATAATGGTTGAAAAGAACTGGAGAACAAATGATCCATCTCTATCTCACACACCAAAGCAAGATTCTCTCACTGTCTTCCATTACCCGATAATTTAATTTTGATAGATAACTTAACTGATAACTAATAACTGATGACTGAACCTATTGCTGGATATACTCTACCTGTATTTACTTGTGCTGCTGCTGTAGCTGCTCTGAGTTGGCTACGCCAAAATGTTTCCTCTTTGTCTACTGTATCAATTAATTTGCTAGAACCAAGAGAAATTGTTGATATTCCTATCGAACAGGTAGCTTTACTGAAAAATAATACTGCTTTAGCTATTACTCGTTCGGATCCCGGTAATAATCTTGACCTGACTCGTAATACTCCTATTTGGGCTATGGTAGAATTGGCCACAGTGTCCGAAATTGAAACTTCAGAACAAATTGTAATTATAGGTGGAGCAGGAATTGGACATAATATTCGTTCTGGGGAAGCAGCTATATATAGTTATGCGCGACGACTACTGCAAGAAAATCTTCAGCCCAAGATCAACCAAAATGAACAAATCAAAGTCAAGGTCATTTTACCAGAAGGTCGTCAATTAGCAACTAGGACTTCTAATTCTGCCTTTGGCATAGTTGAAGGTCTTTCTTTGTTAGGCACTACTGGAGTTTCTCAACCTTTAAGTCTACCTGGACAACTTGAAACTTATCAAGAGGAACTACAACAAAAGGCAATGCAGTTTAATAGTTTGGTGTTTTGTGTAGGGGAAAATGGTTTAGATATAGCAGGCAAAATGGGTATATCTCCAGAGCAGACCGTCAAAACAGCTAACTGGTTGGGCCCAATGTTGGTTGCTGCTGCTATTGCTGGAGTGGAGTCCATTTTATTGTTAGGTTATCATGGCAAATTAATTAAATTGGCTGGTGGGATTTTTCATACCCATCACCATCTAGCTGATGGACGATTAGAAATTTTGACAGCTCACTGTGCAAATATAGGTTTACCTACTTCTGTAATACAAGAAGTTTTCACTTGTACTACTACTGAGAAGGCGTTGAAACTGTTGCGAAGTATAGATACAAATAATCAAAATGATTGGGTGGGTAAGGTATATGGAGCGATCGCCTCCAAGATTGACCAACGTTGTCAAGCCTATATTTTTAATCATAGCCAAAAGCAGGTCCAAGTAGGTTCAATGTTATTTGACCGAGATCGAGAAATTTTCCTCAAGACTGAAGTTGCAGATACAGTTTTTTCCAGAATTTGTTATTCTATAAGGGATATCCTGAAAACTAAAAAGTAGAAAATTGAAAGATTCGAGTTTAAGTTAGCTGGATTAATCAGTAATGACTCTTTGGCTGAAATTATTTTCTCGACTACTCAGACAGGACCTACCCATTCATATTATATCAGACATCATCTACGGAGGTATTTCATTTTGCATGGCATCTTTTAATAGTTCATTTGACAATCCCTACTAGATACAGTAGCTCTATGTAAGTCCTGTTAGAATACCAGGACTTACGCAACGGCACTATGTATAGTGGCAATATCTTAAAAATAATAATTTTTGGCACCACATATAGCGGTACTGCGTAAGTCCTGAATACATTACTTGAGCTATTTAGTCGTCAAGTACAGAGCTATACAGAGCGAATCTACGGGTTTTTGTAGAAAAAAAAATTTTCTCACAACTATACTAACTGAGGGAAATTAATCATTAAAGTTTAATACAATAATATATTCACCGTGGCCCTAACAACACAAACACAAAAAAGTTCAGATTCTCTGACTCAGTTTAACCGTCAAATGATTGTTATTTTGGACTTTGGTTCTCAATATTCAGAACTAATTGCCCGCCGAATTCGGGAAACTCAAGTATATTCGGAGGTTATTTCTTATCGCACAACTGCAACAAAACTGGCAACTCTAAATCCTAAGGGAATTATTCTTTCTGGGGGGCCAAATTCGGTTTACGATGAAGGAGCGCCTCATTGCGATCCCGAAATATGGAATTTGGGAATACCTATTTTGGGTGTGTGCTACGGTATGCAGTTAATGGTAAAACAACTTGGCGGAGAAGTTAAGCGCGTTCAGTTAGCTGAATATGGCAAAGCATCTCTATCAATAAATGATCCTACAGATTTACTAACTAATGTAGAAGAAGGCACAACTATGTGGATGAGTCACGGAGATTCTGTGACGAAAATGCCTTCTGGTTTTGAAGTATTAGCTTATACAGGTAATACTCCCTGTGCAGCGATCGCTAACCATGAGAAAAAACTATATGGTACTCAATTTCACCCAGAGGTGGTTCACTCTATTGGGGGTCAAGCATTAATTCGGAATTTTGTCTACCATATATGCAAGTGTGAACCTATTTGGACAACAGAAGTTTTCATAGAAGAAGCGATTCGAGAAATTAGAGCTAAAGTAGGAGATAAACGAGTATTATTAGCACTATCTGGAGGGGTTGATTCTTCAACTTTAGCCTTTTTGCTTCATCGGGCGATCGGGGATAAATTAACTTGTATGTTTATTGACCAAGGGTTTATGCGCAAGTATGAACCGGAGAATTTAGTAAAAGTATTTCACGAATCTTTTCACATATCAGTTGAATATGTAGATGCTCGCGATCGCTTTTTAACTAAACTCAAAGGAGTCACGGACCCAGAAGAAAAACGGAAATTAATCGGCCATGAATTTATTAGAGTATTTGAAGAAGAGTCAAAACGTTTAGGACCTTTTGATTATCTTGCTCAAGGTACTCTATATCCAGACGTGATTGAATCTGCTGACACTAATGTTGACCCCAAAACGGGGGAGCGAGTAGCGGTTAAAATTAAGAGTCATCACAATGTAGGTGGTTTGCCACAGGATTTGAGATTTAAGTTAGTTGAACCTCTACGCAAACTATTTAAGGATGAGGTCAGAAAAGTTGCTCGTGCTATTGGTTTACCAGAGGAAATTGTGCGACGACATCCTTTTCCTGGTCCGGGATTAGCAATTCGGATTTTAGGAGAAGTCACAGATAAACGTTTAAAAATATTACGGGATGCTGATTTTGTTGTGCGGGATGAAATTCAACAGCAAGGTATGTATCACGATTTTTGGCAAGCGTTTGCTGTATTGTTACCTATTCGCAGTGTTGGGGTAATGGGAGATCAACGTACTTATGCTTACCCCATTGTTTTGCGGTTTGTTTCTAGTGAAGATGGAATGACTGCTGACTGGTCTCGTGTACCTTATGATTTGTTAGAAAGTATTTCTAACCGCATTGTGAATGAGGTTAAGGAAGTTAATCGGGTGGTGTATGATATTACTTCTAAGCCTCCTGGTACTATTGAGTGGGAATAAAATATAGTGCTACTTGCTTTCGTTAGAAGTCAGAAGTAATTTCTGAGTAGCTTTGCTCCACAAACAACTAGTCTCCTACGGGGGAACTACCTTAACAACTTTTAGTCTCGGGGTTCAATTGGGACTTACACAACTTTTAAGACCAAATATAACCCCTTACCATGAAATAAATACCTCACAGTTATTAGTCAACCAATCAACAAAACGGAAGGACATAGCTGTACAAAGAATAAATTAATTCAAAGAATATATCAGGACTTACGCACAGACACTATATCTAGTGGGGGCGAATGCCATTTACCCCTACATATGGCGTTTTAAAGGTTGATTTGCGTAAGTCCTGTATATATAACTTACATTCCGCACGTCAAAATGTAGTATATAAGACTAGCTTTTGAAAGCCTTGCCTGATAATAACTATAAAGTTTGTAAGTCAAAATACATATTACAGACACTATTGATTGATAGTTATTAGCAATAACAGAGGCTGTAATCCACCTTCTTGGTTAAAAATACTCTTGTAGTATACTTGAAGTGCAGAATGTGGGATATAAATTACTAAAGTGCTGAATACTTACATGAAAATTACTGTTAGATATATTTGGAGCACTAAAACGTATAGTCATTTCAAAAAGAGATGGAAAACTTTTTGGTAGTCCTGCATAGTAATGGTAAAATATAAATTAAAATTTAATTTTATAGCTATGCACTGTCCTAAATGCCAATCTACTAAAATCATCAAATATGGACATACTCACTACGGTAAG
>JAKQYE010000038.1:0-2987 GCA_023356605.1 Trichodesmium sp. MAG_R02
AGCTTCCATCTGCTAATGGACTTAAACTCTTAGTTGTTTTCGTTTTTTATACCTTACCAAAATAAATAGCTTATACTATTTTGATAACATTTCTTAACAATGAACAAGACAAATATCTACTTAAGGGTTTAGCTTGACTCAATGGGCGTCTCAAAAAAAATATCGTTAATGACTTAACAAAAAAAATTAAGCTGACCTTTGCCAACTGAATTATTGTCCGAGTTTTTGGCAAAAATCACTCTTTCTCAGGAATCTTAATACAAGGGTCAACTATTGATACTTGTTAGTTTTTGTGACCAAATAGGCCATATAGCGGTTTTCAAATTGATGAACTACATCACCATAACCAAAACCCTGTAGGGACGTTGCATGCAACGTCCCTACTGTGGTCTACCAACATGAAAACTGCTGTAATTAATTTTTTTGATATTTTTTAGTTCTATTCTTGATACCCTTTCAAGCTTAGAGCTGTTTGTAAAGCTACCAACTCATCCCTATGACCTGTTATGGAAAGTAAACTTTTGGTTTGAGAACCCTCAACCAATATTCCTTCCAACTTTAGATAGACTTGTTCGGGACGTTTAGACTTTTGCCAATAAAAAATACCTGCTAAGGGGGATACCAGAACTAACCAGAGAAAGTATCTACCAGATATGTCAGGAACCAACATTGATATAGCTAACCCAAAACATAAAACACCTATTGCTGCTAATAGTGTTAAGAAAAATGCCAAGAACAAACTTGGACGAACTATTCCTTCAAATGTAAGTTGATTTTGAGCTGCATTAGCATCAATAATTCGGTAAGCGCGATCGCTAAAATATTCTTTAAGCTGCTTTAAAAGTGAGTCAGCTTCCTGTTCAGCTATCAACTTAAGATTTTTAGTACGAGGTTTGACTGATGCCTTAATAAAAAAAACTAGACCAATGCTAGATAAAAATGTCAGTATAAATGAGGATATTAGAGCTGTATTATTCATATAACCTGAGATTGAAATTGTTTTTTATGTCTTCTTTTTTACAAAAATTTACAACTTGAAAAAAAGGCTAGCTGCTTTGGGATTAACATCAGCTAGAACCTATAGATATATTTTATATTTGAAAAATTGACACAAAAACACTAAAATTTTGAGGCTTTGGCCAAAACTAGCAGCAAAACTGTTTTCAGTTATCTCCTGGATGGTCTTTTTCCAAGCTGGATGGTCAAATTTGAGACCGAAAATGAGGATGATTAGTATATTCATACCAAAGTCTTGCCAAGTCTATGGCTTGAGGTCGCGATGGGGGAATGATTTGATACATTCTCCGTGGACGTCCTCTGCCTCCCACTTTTTTCCAATAGCCAGAAACTGTGCCTTGATCTTCCAGAAATTTCAAGGCACTATACAACACAGTATCAGACAGTCGATAAATAGGATAGTCCATTTTTAATTGGTCAATCAATTGAGTTCCATAAGAGTCTCTTTGCAATAGTGCAGACAGGACATAGCACACTGCTAGTTCCTTATTTAGATAGACCGGAGGGGGACTTTGGAAAAATTGATAAATGTCCTCGAAAGAAGTCATCTGAATTTACCCACTCACTTTATTCTCCAATCTATCGCGCTAATCATCAGACTGACCACTCATTGTACAACTAAGTCATTTTAGTTATAATTTATAGTCGGTTTACCCTGATATACTTTTTGGAATAACTTTAAAGACTGATATGATTTAGACCAATTTGTCTTTAATTTTTCTTTTCTTTTTGAGGTACCATTGATGCTCTAAGGGTTAAATATAGAGGGATTATAATAGGATAATAGGATGACTTTTGAATTAAAAAGGACCATAACATAACCAGTGGAAAAAAATAAACTAAAAAGTTGCCCGCTTATGGGCGAGGCTTTAAACCCAATTTTTCGGTAAATATTTATGTTCTGAGATTAGTTAAATAGTATTGATACCTAACATGGCTTGTAGAGTTAAGGTAAGGAAAGCAAATGTCCCGATAATTAAGCCAATGAGAGCGATCGCCGTAATAGGTTTATTTATAAATGGTTTCAGTTGGTCAAATAGAAAGAAGAATATACCAAGGGTTATGGTAATAAAGTACCGTGGGTAGCGAGAGACATTGTTAAAGAATTCTTGCATGATTTTGTTAAATAAAAATTCAACTCTACACAATATTTAGTTTAATATCTACTTAGTCGATTTGTGACCAGATCCAATATATCCATCCTTTTACAGTAGAAGCTCGTCTATCTATTGTTGTATTTCCAATTTCTAAATCACTTTCATACATAAGTTTAGTAATTTGTTCTTTTGAGGGAATATCACCAATTTTTAAAGATAACTGAAATACTTGATAAAATACTTCGTGTGCCAAAATTTTTTCGATTAACTTTAAATATTTTAGTTGATGTGGTTGACGCAAAATATATTTTGCTTCATCGGTTAACGTGAAGATTTTCCCTGGTTTTTCCATGAGTCCTAAATATTTTCCAGCACTTGTATAATAATTTGTTTGTCTTTTATCAAACTGATAATTTTCTGTAATATCATTTGAAGTTAAACCATTTTCTAATAGTAGGGATATTAAGTCTATTAGTCTGTCAAATTTATCTGCTTGTGGAAATGGAATTTTTGCAGGTTCAGGAACAACTTTAATCTTACTTAGCAGTAATTCTACCTCACTTGCCTGTATTTTTTCTGAAGCAATTTCATAGTTTTTTTGTTCTACTAAGGTTATAGAATTATAGTCTAATATATCTACAAATTCATAAATAAAAAAGCTGAAAATATCGTTGGAGTAAGTCATTAATACTGGTACAACTTTTTTACTAATTTTCTTTGACCATAATCTATAAGGATAATAAAGTTGTCTGATTAAAAAATCCTCGACTTTATAGTTTTTAGCTTCGATTAAAATAAAACAATCATCAGTCTCAAAACCCCCATCTATTTCGCACTCAGAATTAGTAACATTTATCGTATATGGCTGGTTTT
>JAKQYE010000038.1:3087-9452 GCA_023356605.1 Trichodesmium sp. MAG_R02
ATTAAAAAATCCTCGACTTTATAGTTTTTAGCTTCGATTAAAATAAAACAATCATCAGTCTCAAAACCCCCATCTATTTCGCACTCAGAATTAGTAACATTTATCGTATATGGCTGGTTTTTAAGATGATTTTTAATGTAAAATTCAAAGATTCCAGTAGACATTCTACCAGAAACAGTAAATTGAGTTTTTGAGCCAAATAAATTATGGATAATACCTATATTAAATGCACAAAGCAATGCCGAATTTTCAGAATATAAATTAGTATAATCTATGGTTTCTATTTCTCTGGGAAACTGCCAAGGAATAGTTTTGAGTTTGAGGTTATATTTAACTGAAAAGTGTGTGCCAAAGTGACCAATAATATATTGATAACGAGAAAGTGGTAGAATTGATAAATTATTATCTATAAATATTTTTGGTAAATTAACAACATGGTCAAATTTTGCCATAAGTCTACTTTCTCGTTCCTGATTAATTTGAGATGCTTGTATTTTGAAACAGTCGTTTTTATTGACTTCTTCTAATATTTGATATCTTTCAAATAGCTTTTCCCATGCTTCATCATTTTTAGTCATATTTAATCTTGGCTATACTGGAAAATTCAAAATTAGAATTTTATACACTCTTTCTCTTTTCAATTCTTTGGAATTGATAATTACTGATGATTTCACTGTAAATAAGGTGTTACAAAATTTTTATCAATCAGGAGAAATGGAGAAATAAGATAATGTTATATGTGGCAAATCCAGTCCTGCATGCATTACATTTTTTAAATTTCCCTCTAACCTTTCTGGCTTTTGAACTTATGCCTTTTACCTTACTTTCATAATAATAGTTCTTTCTAAACCGGATTCAGTATCACTATTAATTGTGACTAGAAAAGCGACTGGAATTCGTGCTTCAATGTTTAGAAAGTTTGTTTATGAAGGTTTAAATGTTGCATTTTTTGATATAAATCTTAGAAAGAATGTGAAGTTATCTCCCGTTCACAGACATGATATAAGGAGGTTCTAAAACAGAGACAGAGACAATTTCTACCTCCTTGCTTGAAGTTTCTTATTTCACAGGCTAATGTCTTATACCAACTTGATAAATGTTTGTTACAAATAAATATGCTGTTTATTAGGGGTTAGGAGTTAGGAGTTATAGTAAATGCCTTTAATACCATTGTTAGATCATAAATGATATTTTTCATCCAATGGAATGCTCCTGTAAAGTCTTTTTATAGCCCTTACTATTCGTAACATTCTTTTTTTTAAATGGTATTATCTTTGTATACAGGGCAAGATCATCTAAAATTTTATTGACAAATTAGTATTTTTATGGATTACTTGCAATACAAGCTTTTAAAGAAATTAGAAATATCAGATAATTTTCATATTATCGTTATCGGTTTTCTTACTTAAAAATTGGAATATATTTTCGTTACTAAATTAATCTAAAGACATTTCAGGGCAATAGGATCAGAAAAGCAACTATTTGTTAATAATTATTAAGAGAGCTGACCCTGCTTCTGTATAAGCAGACAAAATAATATCCACGTGGTTTAATTCTTTATTTAATATAGCAGTCCGCGCATAGGTTGCGACGAATCAAAAAGTAAATAAAATTTTAAAACTCTTACCTATTCTCTATCCCCTGTTCCCTGTTCCCTAAAAAGCTGTGGGATTTTTGCTACAAATAAAATAGGATTGCTACATGTTAATTACTGCATTTTCATCTCCATCAAAAATTACTTTAAATTTAGTACAACAGTGAGTTCTAGTTGACTAAAATCAATAGTACTTTTTGAGCACAATTACTGCAATGAATGGCATGTATTGTAATGAGTTATCACTATAATGGGATATCCCTTGCCGAATCAAGTTGGAAGCAGTATGGGCAGCTAAATCAATAGCTTATCCCATTGATAGTGTGGCTCAATCAAACGAAATTATAAAAGTAGTCTTTTTCCCAACTCAGGATAATTCTTCTTTTATAGTCATTGTTCTTGTTCCGGTTGATGGCGGTTTTACCACACAAGCCACTTTGATATGTTAAATCAATAGAAAGTCTATAACTTAGCAGAATTTGACAGTTAGTCTACTTTCTTATTTATCCTGATTAATTTGAGATGTTTTTCTTTTGAAAAAACCATTTTCATAGACCACCTCTAATCTTTTCTTTGATATCCGTGAAATAACTTTTCCCATACTTCATCATTTTTGGTTCTATTTAATCTTGTCTATACTGAAAAATTCAAAACTATAATTTCATTTATTCTACCTCTTTTCAAACCTTTAGAGTTAATACTTCTTGCTGCCGTTGCTACTTTAACTTTATCCTGATAATCTTGATACAAATCCATAATAAAATCTGTTTGAGAATTACTTAAAATAACCAGGCAACCTTTCTCTGTTAATTCATCAAAAACTTGCCTTAATCTTTTCTGTTCATCCTTATTAAAACCATTGATATTATATCCCGTAAAAGAGGACGTATTAGAAAGGGGATCGTAAGGGGGATCTAAATAGATGAAGTCACCTTTTTTAGCATCTTTAACTGCTTCAGCAAAATCCTTATGTAAGATATTTACTTGAGATTTATTTAAATAAAGACTCACAGATTTTAAAACAACTTCATCTAAAATATTAGGTTTTTTGTACCTACCAAAAGGAACATTAAACTGCCCCTGAGAATTAACTCTAAACAGACCATTGTAACAAGTTTTATTCAAATAAATAATTCTAGCTGCTCTTTTTACTGCTGAGAGACTTTTATAGTTTTCTGGTGAACGATCTAAATCTCTAATTTCATAAAAATAATCAGCACTATTATGTTCTTGATGTTCTCTTAACTCTTCAATCAAATCATCCAATGAATCTCTAACTACCTCGTAACAATTAATTAATTCCTTATTTTGATCATTAATAACTGCTCTGGTTGGTTGCAATTCAAATAAAAGCGCTCCTCCACCAATAAAAGGTTCATAATATGTACATTCCTTTAGGGATTTTTGGTTGATATATTTTGTTAATTCAGGTAATAATTGTCTTTATTAGAGTCGAATGGGATATCGCTATTCCACCCTCTCCTTCAAAACCGAGCGTGAAAGTTCCCCCTCACTCGGCTCCTCCTAGTCAGTTTCTTTGCGTCTATGGCTACGTCAGAGGCAGTCTTGGTATGGTGAAGGTAATTATGAATCAGCTGTTTATTACCCATATTATCCCCTCCTCCTTTTGAGCACGAAATAATATAATCCATCTCCAGGCTATTCTCCCTAGTAAAGTACTGCTTAAAGATCGTACACTTGCCTTTTTGCTTCTTCATTAGCATTGCAACTTCCCTCTTTACTACTGTGTAATTAGAGGGCCGTTGTGTCTAGTAAGCCCAATCTCCATCGTAAGGAGACTTGTTTCCTTGCAGTCTTACAAGCCTTTTTATGGGGGTGTCCTTGTGCCATCGGAGTTGTTTTCCCTTAGATGTCATAAACTTCCAGCCTTTCCCTTTGTCTACTCCCCAGTGTTTTTCTACCACTTGCTTCTTGCCCTGCATTGGGGCACAGTAGTAACCCCATCTGAGAAGCTGATAAAAGAGAATATTATCAAGCTTGCCAAAGACCCTCGAGCTCACCACAGAATCATAATAGTTACTCCATGCCCTTATCTTGGGAGTGAGTATTTCTATTAGTTTCTCCTGTGAAGCATTGCGGTATAGTCTAATTGTCTGCTTAAGGACTCTGGTATGGCGTTTTATTGCCTCTTTAGAGGGTTTTATTAGAGTTTTAAACCCTAACTTTTTCCCCTGCCTTTCAGTAGCACAGTTAATATCCTTGACTGGGTACTGCCTAATATTGAACCCTAGATAGTCAAATCCGGTTTGGACTTTTCCATCGCCTAAGGTATGAGCCAGTTTTGTCTTTGAGTCCTTCAATTGAAGCCCCATAGACCTTAGCCAGTCATTGATAACTACCTGAGACTCCTCTATCACCTTCCTACTTTTATGGAACAGGACCAAATTAAATCTATACCTATGAAAGAGAGGAGGGTGAAATAAAATACCAGGTCTAATACTATACTTAGCAGCGATCGCCTTAGTGGTGTATTTCCTGTAGAATTCCTGATGCAATGCCTCCTGCATTCCATGTAAAGCTATATTGACCAGTAACGGGTAAATTAGGTAACCTTGAGGAGTCCTGCTTTCAGTCCAATAAAAGACATCTTCTTCAATAAACCCTGACTTAAGCCAAGCTTTAACCTGTCGGCGCATACCTGGATAAGTATTAAGCTTATCTAACAGCTTCCTATGATGTATTCCGCCGAAGCACTTTTCAATATGGGCATCCAGAACATAGTAGCTTGCCTTGTTAATGTCGCTGTAAATCTCCCTAATAGCATCCTTGGTACTCCTCCCTGGTCTGAAGCCGAACGAATTCCCTTCAAACTTAGCCTCCCATTCTGGCTCTAAAGCTAGTTTAGCTAGAGCCTGCTTTGCCCTATCTAACCTTGTTGGCATGCCTAGTCGCTTTCTCTTCTTTCTGCCAGACTTGGGAATTTCTATCCTCCTAACAGGTTTAGCCTTGCCATTCAATTTAAGATTCTGGGCTAATTCCAGTCTTTGTAATGGTGCTAATTCCCCTACCCCATCTATACCTGGTGTTTTCTTACCTGTGTCGTCCTGAGTGACTCTCCTGACCGCAAGCAGTCTAGCTGACTTGGACTTGACCAATAACTTCTGGAGTTTCTTGACAGCCTTAGTATCACCATTGTGTGACGCTTTGTAGATTCTTTTCTGAAGCCGGAATATTGCTCTGTTAACTGCTTTCCAATTAACTTTGTGCCATTCCATTTCCACCGTAGTTGTTTCCCTCGTATTGGACATTTTACTTCCTACTAAGTTTCTACTCTCTAGACTTAGGGATGTCCGTCTGCATATCCCTGATGTTACTCAGGGCATTGGCTTCTGACATCATCTTTTCCTGACAAAGTTTATGGCTTGGCTGCCTACTCTAAGAGAACTTTGCTAGGATTACTTCGTTCCGTAGAGGTTTTGTCTGGTTGGGTCGGGCACTGACTATACGCCGATGAATGCTCTTGCAGACAAGAGAAGGGTGTCTAAACAACGAGAGGTAACTCGTTGCTCCTCATTCATAGTCGACTGGGACTTTACCTATCGTGTCCACAGTCTTGAGCTGACGACGCTTCAAACGTCAGTTCACTTTCGTTTACCCTTTCAACCTCCCTCGCAGGGATGTAGCTTAGATAGGTTAGCTCTTACCTACTTTTTATCCTGCTTTACCTATTTGACGGCCAGTCTCCTTGGCAAGGATAATGGAGTTAATCGAGACACCTCAATACTAGGACTTTAACCTAGAAACTCTCTACAGTTGAGTCTGACCCACGGAGGTCAGGCCCAAGTCCTCCCCCGCTCCCGGAGCGGTTTTGGACCTAACGAACCGCACTGCCTCCTGCCCATTTTAAAAAAGGTTTAATTACTGGATTTTTGTGCACTAAAAAATACCCCTATACTTCATAATCAAATAAGACTGCATAATTTTTATGCTCTTATTATTTTACTTATTAAATAAGAAAATTCATCTCTTGAAATAGATTAATATTTCTCTAATAACCTGTGTTTTTTTTGCTGTATTATTAAATAATAGTATCTTTCTTAAATCACCTGATCCAATTTAAGCTTTAGGATTAATTAGGTTTTGTGGAAAGGTCTGCTGAAAAAGTATTATATTTTTATGCCCTTAACTTTTTATATTTAAAAGATGGCACTTTTTAAAAGCCTAAAAAGGAACTTTATTTTATTTGTTAATGCTTTGAGTAGATTAATTTTTAGGGGCAGGTTATCTCAATTAGGATTCAAAAATCGTTAATTTCATAGAGGTAACCTATCACAACTATTGCAAAATTTTAATTTTTTTTGTTGTTCGGTATATTATACTCAAGACTTACGTAAAGACACTACTTGTATTGTAAATATCTGAATTTATTGTCAAAAATGCACTATATATGGCGGCACTGCGTAAGTCCTGATACTAATATAAAAAAAGAATATTACGAATCATCAGAGTTATTAAAATGATTTACAGCATATGTATTTTCAACTAAAAATATAATTTATGAACTAAGAAATACCATTCAAGTTATTCATTTGGGAAATTTTCTTAGCCGGAAAAATCAACTGCTAATCGGGAAAAGTCCGAATTTTACTAGCCAAAATCAACTCAAAAGGAATAGATAAATTAGAAAAGTTAAATCGAGAAATACATCACGATATAAAAAATGAAAAAGTCGCCGTTATTGCAGAGAATATTCAAATCACTGAAATCTGATAGGCTAAATTTGTATATATATGAGCGCACCTTTTCCATT
>JAKQYE010000038.1:9552-34712 GCA_023356605.1 Trichodesmium sp. MAG_R02
ATGTTTATAGTATCATGTCAAGTATTTTTTATCAACCACTTTGAGGATATTTTTGATTGAATTAATTTCAATTTATTCCCTCACTAATCACAGTCAAAAAAACTGGCAAATTTTCTTATCGGGAAAAATCAACTCCTAATCGGGAAAAGTCAGATTTTTACTAGCCAAAATTAACTCAAAAGGAATATATAAATGAGAAAAGTTAAATCGGGAAATACATCACGAGAGAAAACTGAAAAAGCTGCCGTTATTGTAGAGAATATTCAAATTACTGAAATCTGATAGGCCAAATTTGTATATATATGAGCGCACCTTTTCCATTATGTTTATAGTATCATGTCAAGTATTTTTTATCAACCACTTTGAGGATATTTTTGATTGAATTAATTTCAATTTATTCCCTCACTAATCACAGTCAAAAAAACTGGCAAATTTTCTTATCGCGAAAAATCAACTCCTAATCGGGAAAAGTCCGAATTTTACTAGCCAAAATCAACTCAAAAGAAATAGATAAATTAGAAAATTCAAATCGGTAAATATATCACGATATAAAAACTGAAAAAGTTGCCGTTATTGTAGAGAATATTCAAATAACTGAAATCTTAGAGGCCAAATTTGTATATATATGAGCGCACTTTTTCCATTGTGTTTATAGTATCATGTCAAGTTTTTTTTATCAACCACTTTGAGGATATTTTTGATTGAATTAATTTCAATTTATTCCCTCACTAATCACAGTCAAAAAAACTGGCAAATTTTCTTATCGCGAAAAATCAACTCCTGATAAACCTTTTATTAATAGCCAACAGCTAAAGACTGAACAATTACATTTTACCTTCAAATTTCCTGTATATTTTGTATGTATTATTATTTGTTATTTGTTGTCACCCTTTTCAATTTTTGTGTTACTAATCTACTGACTTGTTTGGACTATCCTTTGATAAATCTGATGATGAATTATCAGTCTCATTTTGGAAACATTAAGCTGTCAGCTATCAGCTAGTGTCTAATTGTACAAATTAATATACTTATTAACCCAATAAAAAAACCTTGAATCCCAGGAAATTAAACCTAAAAATAAGATTACTAATTTTGCAACTAGACACTAAAAGGAAAAATGAGCTCCCAAGAAGAATTAAAAGTCCAATACGAAAAAGATGATCAGCTTTATGTAAGTATTTTATTACTTTTATGCATCTTTTGGCCCAGCATGACCAAGGAAAAGCGATCGAGCTGAATGCTTAACTCATTTTTGTCCTCAGCAGAAATAGTAGTGAATTTTTATTCTTCATTCTGACGATCTTGGGATGTTGTTTTTTCTGGTGAAGAATAGCTATCTTTAACTTCAGAAACTTCAGGTAATTTAGAAGTTTCTATAATAGCTTCTTCAGTAGATGTAGATTCTAATTTTGAAGAGGAGGTAGCAACTCTATCAACTTCTGTCAAAGTAGTTGAATCTGTTTTAATATCAGATACCATAGACTCTTCTTTTTCGATTAAAGATTCTTCTTCAAGTTGAGTCTCTTCTGTCTGACTTATAGTCTCATTATTTTCAGAAGTTACCTCCTCAATAGAAACTAATTTCTGAGGATTAGCTTGAATTTTTGTAGATGTTGAGTCGGAATTATTATTCTTACTATCTCTACCTTGAATGACATTTTTAATATTACTTAGTATTCCACTCACAGGTATCAATAACTGAGAAAAACCACCAGTTTTTTTAGATGAACTGGTCTGTAATTCCTGAGATGTTCCTGATAAAGTTTTAGCATCGGTTAAAACATTTTCTTCTGCCAGACTTTCAGTTGCATCTGCTTCAGATTCTTTGGTTATTTTGCTTAAGTCTGAAGTTATTTCAGATGATAGTAATTCAGATTCAGTTTCTCCCGGTTTAACTTCATTAACCAACTCTTCAGTAGTAATATTTTCTGGCTCTTGAGTAGAGGTTCCTACCGACTCTGTTAAGTCTAATTTTGGCGTGAATGTTGTTTCAGAAACAGTTGTTGATTTCTCCTGAATATTATCTTGAGTACTTTTCTGAGTTGATATTTTAGTTTGTTCTGTAACTGGGGTCACTTGACGACGCAAGATCAAACTTTCTGAGACAAACCAACCTAATAAAGCCACACTTGCCATTTGACCCAATAACACTGCACCTGTAATTCTACCTGCACAAAACCACAATACTAGGGCATAGAAAAGACCTATACCACTCCAGACAAAATCATTTTTCCGATGGACTTCTGGAAAGAAAAAGGCCACTATATACAAGGCTAAACTACCAAGACCAACAGCTAAGGCCAGTATATATGTAAGCATAAATTTAGTTACTCCCACTATTTGTATATGGGGTCATTTTATCGTTGAACAACTCCTACTAACTTCTATATTTTCAATTTCAGCCAATAATACCTGGCTTAGTAGAGAATATATAGTGATGTAACACTGAGTGAGGATTAAAAGCTCCTGCCGGTAACTCTAATAAAACTTTACCTACTCCATGTCTATATTGACGGACAAATACAATTTCTTGTTGATCAGTCACAGCAAAAATAAGAACAATATCTGGTCTAACATTAATAAAAAAATCATCTATAATTGTGCCATTGGGTAACTCAACTTCATCCTGTCTTACCTGACACCATTGATTATTAATTACTAGCCTAAATTGTAAAAGTTTCCATTTTTTTAAATCAGTCATAAATCAATAGATATGAGCAAGCATTTAATCAACTTGACTGGACTAACTCAAGATTTACAAAAGGCAACCTCAGACTTGCATCAAATTAACTCCTTTGCTGGACTACTTCGCTTTATTGTGTTAGTTTTTGCCTTCTTTAGTTTAATCACTATAGCATGGTCAACATCCAATAATTGTTTATTTTTAGGTATTAGCATTTTCTCAGGGTTCTTATATGCTTTATTGCTAATTTGTACCCATGATATGACTCATTACACCTTAACTGGATGGAGATGGTTTGACAGTATTATGCCTCGACTAATAAGTTGGCCGATGCTTTGGCCTTACAGTGTTTATGCTGTACTGCATCAACTACATCATGGCTGGAATGGCAGTGATTTACGAGACCCAGAAAGGGTGCAGTGGACGTGGCTTGAATATCAAAGTTCTCATCCTATTGTACAATGGTATGTGCGTCATCAATGGAGTATCGATATTTTTCTGGCAGGAGGAGTTGGTTTAATTCTGAAAACTTTTATTCATGGTTGGCGTTACCGAAAGTTAGTTTCTCGCCTTCCTCAACAAATATTTATAGATGTAGCAGGAATAGTTTTAGTGCATGGAATTATGATCAGTTTTGCCATTACAAATGGGGTCCTATTACACTATTTACTATTTTGGTTAATCTTAGAAAGAGTAATTGGTGTTTTAATGCAAACTCGTGACCATTTGGAACATTATGGACTGTGGGGTAAAGCCCAAACTTATCAACTTACTCAACTTTATGCCTCTCGTAATTTTCAAGCAAATTCTGTTGTTGGATGGTTAATAGGAGGGTTAAATTATCATGGAGTTCACCATGGTTTTCCTGGTATCCCTTTTAATAATTTGCCAGAAGCTTTTCAGCGTATTCAAGGCGTTTTAGAAACTTATAATCTTCCTTTGATGAAATTCGATAATAATTATTTACAGGAAACCACTTTCTTTAGTCAACATTATGCTTTGATTTGCGAAACTAAACCTTCGGAAATTATAAGGAATAATTAGATTATTTATCCTCAAAACAATCTAGTTGCGAATCAATCAAAAACCATAAAGAGACTAAACTGTTATAAAAAAACTGATTATACTAGGTCCGCTTTATAGACTATCTTCGGGATGCATTTTGCACAGGTCAAGGAGAAGGGATATAGAGAACATTAAGAAAAGAATTAAAGAGTATTTTTAAAAGTGCTTTTTAATAATCTGATTCGGTAGTTTTGCTCCCCTAATGGTTTTTGAACAAAAATGGGCATAGGGTGATGTGAAAGCTTAGGGGGAGAATTTTTCGCGACCGACCATTACCCTGAGTTTTTCCCTCACTCGCCATTCTGACAAATTGTCACGCCCCCATCGTCTTGTACCATTACTATGCACCACTACCTCTGATTCTATATAGAAATCCGATCATAAGTTATTACAATTAAAAAACTACAAATCAACTCGGAAATCCTTGCCCGTTCCCTCCAAAACTCTTCCCAAAAATTAGATAAAATTAGTATCAACTTCTTTGTTGATGAACCAATTAGAAAAACTTTAACATTTTCCCTACCCTAAATAGTTAGTAAAGTAATTTTCATGCTGAATTAGGAATAGTTGCTTTGAATCAAGGAGAGTTTTTCTTGCTAATTTATTTAAGTTGATAGCAAATGTATCAGAAAAACTTGAATTAAATTTAGAGAATCAAATTACAAATTTAACCACTGTATTACCATCTTCGGTGCAGGCAATAAAATTATTACCAATAAACCTAACATTAATAACCCTAAAAAGTCACGTTTATTATCTAGTTCGCTTACATCATTGAGAGCCGGCTCATCATCAAGAGGTAGTAAAAACAAAAAGATTGCTAAAAATAAAAATTCCTTATTTATGAAAGCTAATAGTAATAATAAAAAACGCGAAATTTGACCAATTACTATACCAGTACGTTGCCCAAACATAGCGTGTACTATATGACCACCATCAAGTTGCCCAATAGGCATTAAATTATATGCAGTTAATACTAGACCTATGTAACCAGCTACTGCTACTGGATGTAGATCTATACTTGTGTTATAAGTTAACTTTACACCTAATGCTAATTTACTTAATATAGTTAATAAAAAAGAAAAAGTGGGATTTAAGGAATCTATAGATAATATTCCTGAATCTTCAGAAATAGGAACAATATCAGAGTGAGATAAACCCCAAATTAATAGGGGTATTGTAACTACTAATCCTGCGATAGGACCTGCTATACTAACATCAAATAATGATTTGCGATTAGGTACGGGACTTTGCATCCGAATAAATGCTCCAAAAGTGCCTAAGAAAAACGGTACTGGAATAAAATATGGTAAAGTTGTAGGGATTTTGTATAATTGAGCCACTATAAAATGACCAAATTCATGGCATCCTAGAATCGAAATTAAAGCGATGGCATAAGGCAAACCTTTGATTAATAAATTAGGGTCATATCGTATCAAATCTTCAGAATGGCCAACCATCTCTGTAGCTCCTACTAATGTAGTAGTAAATAAGGTGATTAGTAATAGTCCTAACGCCAACATTATATGTCTTTTATGTTCTTGAGACTTTTTGGTTTTGTTCTTGCTACAACCTGGGTTAGGGACTAGGGCAAAGAAAGGTTTACCTTGAAAGCTATTTTGAAATATTACTAGGAAGCGATCGCCAAACTTCCCTTCTACATTTTCTCGTACTGTTTGGTAGGCTTCTTCTGAGTTAGAACGTAACTGACCTCGACAAATAACTGCTTGAGGTTTATACTCCAAATGTCGTAAATAGTAAACTGTCCAAGGAAAACAATTTCGTAGATTGGTTTCTTCATTCTTGTCTATTGCTAATTTTGGTGCAGTTTGGTTGGTAGTTTGAGTAGAGAGGATTTCTGTTTGACTATGATAGCTACTATTTTCTGTTTTTAATTTATCTGATTGACTAGGTACATTACGTCCCCATTGCAGCAGTAGCCAGTACAGATAAGGACACAAAAGAAAGGGGATGATAATTAATGCTAATGGTACTTGCTTTTGAGGATAGACTAACATCCAAGTCGTCCATATTAAAGCTGGTGTCATCATAATCAGCCATAATATCCAGATAGAAGTATAAGTAGTTTTACTTACACGACGCTGTAATATAAAGTATGTAATTAACCCTAATAAAATTAATAAAATTAATAAAGAGAGCATAATATATAGTTTACCGAGTTCGGTCTATTTCTAATTAAATGGTGATACTGCTTTGACACAACAGCCTTTTGTCTCCAAACCTCCCCAATTTGTCCTGGAAAATATTTTTGCTTTTTCACCAAATCGGGATACTTTAGGAGGAACTTCTTATCTTATTGTAGAGAATCAGACCAACATTCTGATTGATTGTCCTGCTAATAATGAAACAAATCAAAAATTCATCATGGCACAGGGAGGAGTAAAGTGGTTATATATTACCCACCGTAGTGCTATTGGCAAGGCCAAGGAAATTCAAGCAGCTTTCAAATGTGAGATTCTGATTCAGGAACAAGAAGCTTATTTATTGCCTGGACTAAAAGTAACGACTTTTGAGTATGAGTTTAATTTGAGTCCAGGTATTAATGTTTTCTGGACTTGTGGCCATTCTCCTGGTTCATCTTGTCTATATTATTCTGGGAATGGAGGAGTATTATTTACAGGTCGTCATTTATTGCCGAATCGTCAGGGGGAACCTGTCCCATTACGTATTGCTAAGACTTTCCATTGGCCTAGACAGCTTCAAAGTTTGAAATTATTGAAGGACCGATTTTCTTCAGAGACTTTACATTATATTTGTCCTGGTGCTAATACTGGTGCTTTGCGGGGTAAACGAGTAATTAACTTAGCTTATGATAAGTTAGCACATGTATTGAATCGATTATCGGAATCGAGTAGTTCGAGCATTAGCTGAAAGTAATATTCTTAGAATAATGGGGAGTTACAGAGTAGGTAGTCGGAAAAATTGTCGCTCATTTTTTATATCCAAGTATACTCAGAATACTCACCTGTGTCAGCTACAAAAAGCAAAAAGCTTGCACTTTTAGGCAAAGAAACTATATAGAATGCATATGATGTTTTTGTACTCCCTAATTCCTAAAACAAAAGGACTTTGTATTTCACCAATATGGAAATTGGTATAGCATTTATTTATTTTGACATAAATAAATCCCCTGGTTCAATTTGAAAATCAATTTTTTTTTGAGTGGTTAGTTACCTTAGTTGATAAAATAAAATCTAGTATCTAAAAACTGAAAATTATAATGACCTATGACAACTCTCACTGCTTATCCCAATGCCCCAGATTTATCTGCTGATGACTATTTAGTTATTGGTCTAGCAACCTGCTTTGTCAAAGAAGATGGGGAAGTCTCTCAAGTAAAAATTGTTGAACCAATACCATCAGCAGCTCTCGAAGCTATTGTTAAAGGAATACCTACTTCATATCAAATGGCCTGTGGAACAACTTTGGGTAAAGTATTATCTGGAGAAACACCCTTGCTACCTAAAGGTTTTCCCCCGGAAGCTCAGTTCTCTGATAATTTTGCCGAGAGGGCGATCGCTGTTACTCGTACATATAAAGTTCATCCTGAAGTTAAATCTTTGGTTCCTTTGGGAAGTCGTCGTGATGATTTGAACTATTCCTTAGAACGTAAGCGAATATTAAATGTAGAAAATATTGTTAGTTCAGAAGACAATGTGAAGCAACACGAATATACTCACAAAGTTCTTTAATCGCAATCATCGGGATCTCTTAAAATTTTCCAAATCAAGAATTATCTGGACTGATAGAGTAGGCCTCGTCATTCATTAACTTTTATTGCTGAATGCTAACTTTAAAGTAAGCTGTTGTGGATTCCAACTACATATTTGTTGTATGTAATATAATACCAATTTCCTTAAGTATAGCTACACATAATATGTCAACATTTGATAAATATTAAGACAAGCAGTGTAATCTAAGTTTATAAAATTAGTATAAGAATATAATCCTTATTAATTCTGAGTTCTGAGTTATTACTTAGTAAGGCCCATTTTAGCTATCACTTTACCGAAAAATTGGGTTTAAAGCCTCCCCCATAAGCGGGCGACTTTTTAGTTGATTTTTTTTCACTGCAAAAAAGTCCTTGTTGCTTTTTAGTTCACAAGAAATATATTAGTCGCGGGTGGGCTTACACCAGACAAAAAACTGACTGCTCGGCAAGTGTAAGACTACTGCCAAAGTAGCGACAGCCTGTGAAGCGTCAATCCACATCGGAGCTACGGCTCGGTTGTTTCCCCGTGCCTAATGACCGTGGAGGATATCAAATTATCCTAGTCGGGAAGCTTAGGGAAAAATTGGGTTATAACCAAGCAAAGGGATATAGCTGCGGGCCACCCTCCCCAACACTTCAATCAAAAAATAAAAAATCCAGAGAGAATTTACCTCTCTGGATGAATAATTTAGTATTTATAGCAGTCTTAAATAGGTTGCGACAAATCAAAAAGTCAATAAAACTTTTAAAACTCTTACCTATTCTCTGTTCCCTGTGCTCTATTCCCTAAAAATCAGTAGGATTTTTGTCATGAACAGTCATAGGGTTGCTATATAAGCTTCCAAAATATTATGTTCACAGTTTTAGTAATAATAAAAAAGGAAACAAATAGCTTTTTATAGATTTTATTTTTATCTGAAACCTACTGCTGCTTGCCATACAAAAGCTAGTAACAAGAAGAATACGGGAATTACTGGTAAAACATCAACTAACGGATTAAAAACTGAGTAAGCTTCTGGCAGTTTCGCCAATAGCATTGCTAATTCCATAACATTAACCTACCTTTTTTTTCACAAAAAAAAATTTTATAGTGTTCAGTATATCTTAATTTGAGCTATTTATCTCAAAATTTATATCTTTAAAATCTCAAAATTTAAACCTCAATAATGAAAATATTGGCCTTTCTAAATGTAACAATGAATCCTTGAGAGTTGACATCCTCCACGGTCATTAGGCACGGGGAAACAACCGAGCCGTAGCTCCGATGCGGGTTGACGTTTCACAGGCTGCCGCTACTTTGGCAGTAGTCTTACACTTGCCGAGCAGTCAGTTTTTTGTCTGGTGTAAACCCACCCGCGACTAATATATTTCTTGTGAACTAAAAAGCAATAAGGACTTTTTTGCAGTGAAAAAAAATAGACTAACATGTTATCATGTCTTCTAGTTCAAAAGTCATTCTATGAAAGCCAGATTTAAGTGCCGTATATATCTAGCATTGGGGCAAAAACACTGATTAGCAAAACTCTGAAGGTTGTGTCCCTGTTGTCTGGAATGATGGTCCAGCTTGCTGTCAGAAAAAGTACAAACATTGAAAGAAAAAACCGACTAATTCCGAACTACAAAAACAATTTATTACTCTGGCTAAAAAGACTGAGGAATAGAGTTTGGCTTTCAGAAGTTTTTTGCGCTTGCCACTACAGTAATCTTTAAACGATATGTTACCAGGGTTATCAAAACTTTTTTAAATCAACTCAAGGCAACAGAAAAAGTCGACTTATAAGACCTCCTAAATTTAAGAGGAGAATGTCATTGCCAACAGCCAGATTTATAAAGGGTGGATTTAAAGTTGGTTAGCTAATGGTCTACTTACCTGAAATAGGAAAACTGAAAATTATGTAGTCAAGGGAACTACCCCCTATTCCATCATCAGTAACACCTAGTCAAAGATTCAGCTAATGGATATTTCCTATTAAGAAGTACCGAAAACTAAGTAAGTCATTATCTAAAAAAACTAAGAGTTCTAAACGATATGAAAAAGCTAGACTAAAAATTTAGCTGAATTTTGGACTGAACTGATGTTTCACACCCATAAATTTTGCTTCTTTAATCCGGAATGTTCTACCTAACTTCAAGATTAATAGTCAGCCACCATACTTGCCAATCCAATATCCACAACTATCCCCGAATATAGTTCCCATAATTGCAGAACCCAACATATACCAATAAGTTAACTTTTCACTACCAGCTAGAAACCGCCCCACAAGGATGACAGTTTCTACTGAGATAGGGATTCCTGAATTTTCTAAGACTATTACCAAGAAAACAGCTAGGTATCCATGTTGATTGCCTATGAACTGATTTCTTTCTAATTACACAAGTTCTAATTATATTGAACTTTATCTTTTAAGTTGACTTAATAAAGCTTGTTATTTATTTATATTTGAGGATTATAGTTACTTCAAAAAGAGATGGAAAACTTTTTATGCTGAAACCTAGTTATAGCAAGAAATACTTATCTCAATCTAAATTAAAATGACTATATGTTGGTTAAAATAGAAGGAACTAATTTGTTACTTAAATCATCTTAATACAGATAAAAGATATATAGCAATCCTATTTTCTTCATGTCAAAAATCTTGTCTCCTTTTGATAATAGGTGTGAAGGCAATGACTAATGGGTAAAACTTTTGGGGTTTATTTATAGTTTTTGAATTGTTAGAATCTATTTAGGATTGCTATAGTAATTCTAATGTTAATGGGAAAGAAACAGTTTATCAGTAAAAAGAACTCAAACTCTTACAAACCAATACTTTTTATCTTGAAGTTTTTGGTTGAACTTCCATGTAGTAGCTACTACTAAAATTATCTTTAATCCCACATTTCGCACTTCAAGTATACTACAAGGGTATTTTTAAGGAAGAAGGTGGATTACACCCTCTATTATTGCTAATAACTATCAATAGTTTCTGTAATATGTATTTTTACTTACAAACTTCATAGTTATTATCAGGCAAGGCTTTTAATAGCATATCTGATATACTACATTTTGACGTGCGGAATGTAAGTTTAATTTCACCGTTCTTTTTAGAGTAAACTCAAAACAACTCAACTTCTTCTTTTTGATTAATGGTGATACAGATGAAAACTGTTAAGATTGAATACACTATTTTAGTTCCGCATCAACGCTTAGACTCTATTGAAGCAAATGCTATGAAGGAGCAATTTATGTCTCTGCTAGGAAAAAAATCTAATCTTTGGATTGTTGATATGACAAATGTAGAGTTTATAGATAGTTCTGGTTTAAGTGTATTAACTACTGGTTTAAAAACAGCTCGTGACCATGGTTATCGTTTAGTGATTTGTAACCTGAATCCCACAGTTAAGCTAGCTTTTGAGATTACTCAATTAGATAGAGTTTTTAAAATTTTTAGTAATCTCGATGAAATTTTTTCGGACTTTAATTTAAGGTAAGTATTTAGGTATAGGGACTGAAAAAATTATCCTAATTACTCAAATATAGGAGTTGAAATTAGAGATATAGTCATTTCAAATAAGAATGGAAAACTTTTTCGGCTGAAACTTAGTTATAGCAACAAAAACTTCTCTCAGTCTAAATTAAAATGACTATATTTTTCTTACCCCAGAATTAATCAACAGATGGATTAAATGAAAACATTGAAATATCCAACCTAACGTTAGTCTATTTCTGGGACGACCTAATTTATTTTTCACATTATAGTTTGACGTAATTGACGTTGATCCAAAGTAATTACCAACAAATATAGACCCATAATTAACCCTAACGCCTTAATTCTCTGGGGGATTTTATTAAGATGCTATCAGTTAAAAAGAGAAGGTCTTTGAGAAACCTAATATCTCTTTCTACTGATGGTGACTCTTTATATTTAGACAACACTTATTCTGTAGTTAGTGCCACAGTATCTATAACATTTTTGCCTAATATAAATTGACCTAGTCGTTTTTTTACTGCTCAATAATTTCACTAATATAGTTATTTTAAATAAGAATGGAAAACTTTTTCTGCTGAAACTTAGTTATAGTAATAAGTAATTGTCTCAATATAAATCAAAATGACTATGACAGTTACTTTACATTGTATTATATAACAGAAATATCCACTCTTATTATCTTCTACCTTTTAGATATTAATATCGGTTAGTTGATGATATAAATACTTATATAACAATCCTATTTTATTTGTGGCAAAAATCTTACTGCTTTTTAGTAAACAAGCAACAGGCAACAGTTAACAGGTAAGAATTTCAACTTTTTTATCTAGTTTTTGATTTGCCACAACCTATGGGCGGATTGCTATAAAAAAGCAACAAAGTAGCTTTTTTGGTATCTGGTATACAAGCAAAATTTTCAGATGTTAACGGCCACAAATGTATCTATTTCAACTAGTTTAATCACACATTTTTTCTGAAAAGGAACTCTATATAACCATTTAATATTCGTATTTTACTGGGGATTTTACTGAGTATATAAGGCACTATCTACCACCATTAAACCGTCACAATTAAAGTGATTTTTAAATTATTTAATAACTTAAGAAAATTGTTTTTGGTCTGATTCATTTCCATCACCCATTCTCACCTATAACTTTACATCTCCACCCCCAGTACAGATTAAGTCCAGGAGAAATTGTTTTTAAGTTAATTACTTATTGACATAATAATTTCAAATGTTAATCTCAATAGTAATTGAGCTACTTTTATAGTTCCAAATAAGTATCTCCTGGAAACTCAAAGTTATCAAAATATTATTTTAAATACAGAAATCTATAGTTACTAAATCTATAGAAAAATATTCCTTTACCTAGTTTTAATTAAGGGCAACCATTACAGGGTGAACTACAACACCCATTATCCCATTGCTAAAAGCGTTTGGGACTACTTTTCGTAATATCTTTAAACTTCCATTGACATCAGCATTGTATTTGAGACCATTTGAAGCTTTATAAAGTCTTCTTCTCACTCGTTTACCACTAAATCTATACTTATGGTTAGAGAAAAATTGGGACAAGCTCAAGGCCACAGTTACTAAAATCAAGCATTACCAAGTGTGGACATTTCTACAGAAGAACCAGAGTTACCAGCTCCAAAGGCAGGTAGATCAAGACCACTCCCTTGACGGTTTCTAACTGCTAGACGATAACTCACACTTTGTAGCTCTACATGAAGTTGACGGTTTTCCTTCTGCAACATTTCAACCTTTTCCAGTACTTGTGCAAGTCGCTCAGAAAATTTCTGACGATATACTTCTGGTAGTTCTTGTACTACTTGTTCTAACATTTGGGAGCGGTCTGTTAATTCTTGCACAGAATGACGCAAGTTATATATTTCTGCATCTCGTTCAGAAATTTGTTCTTGATAGAAAGTGACTTGTTGTTCTACTTCATTGAGTTCTTCCTTTAAACTTTGCATTTGAGACTGGTAACCTTCAGGAATAATAGGTTTTGGTACAATGCTTGTATTTCCCTTAACTAAGCGAAAAAGCTCTTGAGACAATTGTTGAATTAATTGGTCCCGCATTTGTAATTCTTCGTTAAGACGAGACACTTCACCTTGAAGTTGTTGTGAATTTAACTTTTGTATTTGGCTCACTTTAGTTTACTTCCTTGTTATAGGGAACTCATTAAAACCCTTATTAGGACTTGTCCCCTCTTAAGAGGGAGATTGTGATTAGCAATCATCCTAAATACGAATTGTCTTCTGTTACTATCTGGCTGTGGTTAAGAGCCAAAAGAGTAATAAGTTCATGCAATGTATCTTTTCTGAACTCAGCTATCGTGTCCCATAACTGAGCTATTTGATGAATCCAAGTAGGATGAATACGGACAGTTAGCTGTCTTATAGACTATACTAAATTACAGCTAACAGTTACAAGCTCTAACTATACTATTGTATAAAAAATTACGATGCGGTAATAGTATCCTATTCTACATCTGCTCCCACTGGTTCTGATTGATTTTGAGCATCTGTATTAGTAGTTTTGGGTACTTCCTGTTTAACTGTTAAGTAGCGAATAACTTCTTCGCTTAAGCGCATTGCTCTCTCTAACACTGATATTTGAGTGGGGGGGGCTTGATAGTTCATCTGAATATATGTACCTTCGCGTTGATCATTTATCTCATAAGCTAAACGACGTTTACCGCGATGTTGAATTTCGAGATTGTAAGCACCTTGTTCCTGCAACATATCTTTGTACTTTGTAATGGCCTGTTCTACTTGTTCTTCAGTTAGATCCGGGCGCAGGATATACATTGTTTCGTAAATGAATTGCTTCATGAAAATAATCTCCTTTTGGACTACATGGCTTCTGCTCAAACTTAATAATATGAAGAAGCAAGGGAATCTAATTGTACTAAATTTGTGCTAAAAATCCTAGTTTTAAGCTCAAAAAATTTTTAGCGGACTTGCATATAAACAGCATCAGAGATAGTTGGAATTTCGGCGTAACGCCCCATTGCTGATTGGACTACTGTATAGATAAATGAGCCCAAAATTCCCAGAAATATCATATTAGAAAGAGTCTCCAGAATAAATCCTCCCAAGGTAGTCCCTAATATTGATAGAATCAGACCACATAAAATCAAAACAATGTCCAATAGAATTGCTTGCATTGTATTAAAACGAATAAAGTGAGAGATATTATTATTTCTCACTACCATTAAAAACAAAGCCAGGAATAGAATGAAGCCAAAGAAAGGTATTTCTCTTTCAATCTGTAACAAGGGTGTAAGAGGGATAAAAATTAGTTTTAGGGGAGGAAACTGGTAAAATAAGTATCTTCCATATTTTAATCCATCTAGTAAGGGTAATAGGTAAGGCAAACAAGCAAAAATTCGGTCTTGAACTGTTGTTGAACCACGCCAAGTCATAGAAAACTTCTCCTAAATTCTGTCATATACAAACACATATAAACTCAAGATAGCGCAGTAAATTCTTATTTAGTTAAGACAGCACTAGATAATATCCTCCCCTAGTTGCCCTTATGGGATAACGGGAGATTATCTCAAGACTCAGACTTTCCTATTATAGCACCTACTTCCAATGTAGAGTCCATTGGCTTTTATCTCGAGACTTTCTTGTAGGAGAGGTTGGGTCTTCAAGCATTTTTGAACTGACTTTAATTGGCCATAGCCAGGGTGTTTTTTATGGGACTTTTTCTATACTGTTAGGACTCGTTGACATCTTCCCCGGCTGTTAGACACTGGGTTTCCTACTGAGCGGTAGCCCCTCTGTGGGTTGATATCTCACAGGCTGCTGTTACTTTGGCAGTAGTCTTATACTGACTGACCTCTCGGTTTTTTGTCTCGGTATGCCCACTCGTGACAATATATTTATTGCTGCATTTTCCAAAGTGATAGAAGGACCTGACCCTACGCGACAATGTTTAGCCCCACAATGTACGACATTCCCACTTCAGGATATTGATTAATCTAATTTTCCACCTTTAAATCCCCAATAACAGCAAGTTTGGGCTGTGGGTTCCCAACGGCTAACTAGTCTTAGAGCGCCACCGTATGCTGACCAACTTTAAATCCACCCTTTGTAAATCTTTGGTTGGCAATGACATTCTCCTCTTAAATTTAGGAGGTATTATAGCCTACATTAATTATAACACAATTGTGAAGCCTGCGTGTTGAGCCATCAGGGTTTTCTATTTGTTATTCGGTTTGAGCTTGGTATGAATTGATTTCATGTATGACTGAGTGCAGTTTACCAGAGTAATAAGCAATTGCTGAGTTTTTTCTATCGTTATTCTTTGATTAAGTCAATGCTCTGGTAATTCTTTTTTTAGTTTACAACTGTGATTTTTGCTTGGTTAGAGGTAAGTATCTTATTGTACTGCTTTATGAGGTAAATTGTTAACTATGTCAAAATTTTCTGGCTTAGTTGAATACAATGTGCTCTGTGTTTTACTTGATCAGGACTTACGCAAAGAAACCCGCTTAAGACAGTAAATCATTGTTTTTAACACATAAATATCTACGAGAAACCGGGTTTCTCAGTTTGCCTGCGTAAGTCCTGTTGATAATATTTGCTCTGTTTGTAAATTCTGTTAAACATTTTCAACTTCTGGTGTTGTTAACCCCAATATAAGTCTCATCCTTATCTATTTCCTGATTTTTTTCCAGGCAGAGAACGCAAATGTATTTTCTGCCCTCTAGCTAGGGTATGCTGCACCAACCGCTGAATGCCGAGTACGAATATGATGACATGAGTGCGATCGCTAATTTTTTCCTTTTGGACATTATTATCAGGACTTACGTATTGCTTCTATATGTGGTGTATTTTTGATAATTATTTCCGATATTTACACTACAATTAGTGTCTTTGCGTAAGTCCTGATTATAAAGATATACAATCATATACTTCCAAAACCTGTACAAAGTGCGGTCATGTTCACCAAAACTTAGGAGGCTCAAAGCATTTTAAATGTCCGAACTGCGGTCACTCAATGCCGAGATATTGGAATGGCGCTTTGGGGATATTTCTCATAGCATTGCGAGATACCGCCAATGTTGATTATTCTGCTGTCACATTGCTATGAAGGGTTGTCCGGGCTTTTACCGGGAATTGCCGGGCTTGATGTATCTGCTTATCTTTTCTCAAGCTAGAGATTTCCTAGTTGATTGTCGATAATATAGCAATCCTATTTTATTCGTGTCCAAAATCTTACCGCTTTTTGAGATTACGGTTTGGGTGCAATGCTCAAGAGGTAAGAGTTTCCGAATGTATTTCTAGTTTTGAATTGTCACAACTTATTGGGAATTGCTATATTTGTCCCTAATACAAAATTTTAATTAATTCAATCTACTCTATACTGGCAATACGAAAACCCATTTCACACTCATACTGATCTGGTTGAGTATCTGTTAATTTAGGAACCGGATGACCACAACTAAGTTGACCACTTTTCCAACGAGGTTGACCACTTTGATCTGCTAATAGACAACCTTGGCAAACTCTTTGAGAAGCAATAAGCTGATTTTCCATTAGAATAACTAACATAATTAAACCTCTATTAAACTTTTATTAAATCTCTAGTAAGATCCTATCTGTTCTTTTATTCTTTATTGTAAGCAGAATGAAAATTCATAGAATAAAACTGGTATATAATTTAACACTTAATATATGATTTTAACATTTAACACATTAAATTCAAGCAAAGTGTAGTAAATATTTGTACTTATTTGTATTTATTTGTACTTGTTTATACTTACTTATACTGACTTATCTGAAGACAAGATTAGGAAGATTTTTAATAACATAAAGGATTGGTACACGGGAGTTTTTAAGGTAGTTATGTAGTTATCGAAAGCTAAGAAAAACTTCCCCAATAGCAACATACTATTATTCCTTGGTTTAGTCAAACTATCCCTGACTTTGATAATAGGAAAACTGGTAGTACTGTGGAAGTAATTAATAATAGGTTGAAGCAGATTAAGCTTTATAGATATAGATTTAGAAACTTTTAAAATTTCCAGATGTTCATTAAATAGGCATTTCATTTAATGATTTTTCATAACAACTACCGAAAAGCCTTGATTATTTATTCCCGCGCAAGAGGCCAAATTTAATTAATCCTCGTTCATATCCACGGCTCATTAATTCTAGGGAAAGAGCTGCTTGAATAGTTGTCCAATTACTCAAGAGTAAACTAACAATGACTTGAGGTTCAATTGCTGATTCAATTACCAGATCCCAAAAGGGAGCCACAGCAGTTGACCAGTCAGCAATACAGATATTTTGAAAGCTAATACTCTGGGCGATCGCTTCATACTCTGGCAAAGAAATAACATAAGGTAAAGCATAAACCCGATAGATATCAGCTAAGTGTCTCCGTTCGTCATCAGTTAGTTGTCCAGAATCGCCATCTAGTGTACGATGACACCAAGTAGCCATAATTATTGTGCCGCCAGGCTTCAATACTCGGTGACATTCTTGCAAAAATTTCTTTTTATTAGGCATATGTTCTCCACTTTCTAAAGACCAAACCAAATCATAAGACTCATCAGCAAAGGGCATATCTAAGGCATCTGCTACGATAAAATTAGTATTCTGACTTAAGTTGGCTGACTCTGAACGTTCCTGAGCTCTTTTGGCCTGTACAGGAGAAAGGGTGATGCCAGTAGCAGTAGCATTAAACTGTTCGGCTAAGTACAGTGTACTACCACCTATACCACAACCTACATCAAGGATTGAGGTTGGAGGCCATAGGCTTGATGCTTGATTTTTAGCTCCCCAGTGAAGTAACTCCTCAATCATATCTATTTGAGCTTGTCGCCTGTTTTTTTTCTGTTTACCATTTAGCCCATAGTACCCGTGGTGCATATGTTCACCCCATACCTTTTCCCACAGACTGGAGGAAGCATCATAGAATTGTTGAATTTGTTCGATTAGAGTTGAGGTCATTTCAATTATCAGTTATTAGTTATGAGTAACAACCCCTTAAGCCAGAGGCTTGAAAACCGGAATTTTCTTTTTCATCTCTTTGAAAGGGGAAGCTTGATATGTTATTTGATGGCCATAATTATAGATTAATTAAGGTTATACAGCGCTTGACTTTATTATGAGGTACGTTTACACAAGCAAGATACTGGCGCTATAATTTTTACTATTTACGTTGTACCTTATATGCCTGAAATATGCTGTAACTTACCTATAGATAAAAATTTAATATGTACAGGACTTATCCACTCAAGTAAAAAACCGAGTCTATTGCCCTGATTATTATTTTTCGCCCTTTAGGGAAATTTCGTCTCATAATCTGCTTTTTGTGTCGGTCCCAAATACATCAACTATAATATAGTATTTTCTAATATATTTTAAAAGTTATTTTTATTTAAAATTTCTGTTTTGAAAAAGTATATAGAGAATCAAGCCACACCAGATGGTTCAGGCCGGAGGTTCATTCCACTCTGACATTATAGCTTGCCTCTTGCTTCCTACTGAGGAGCTAAGGGTAACAAAGAAGCTTTCCCTAATAGGAGTGGGGAACTCAAAATATAAACATACATACTGAAAAATTGCAATGACTGTAGCTCGAAAAATTTGTCAAGGTTTTGTTATTGTTATTACTATTGGCAGTATATTACTAATGCTACCTATCTCCATGAGTGATGGGAATTGGGGTCATCCTGTAACTGCTTTATTCACAGCAACCTCTGCTGTTTGTGTAACTGGACTATCTGTTGTAAATGTAGGAGAATATTATTCGTTTTGGGGACAGTTATTCCTGTTATTATTGGTACAAATTGGGGCTTTGGGTTATATGACTGCTACAACTGTTCTTTTGTTGTTGCTAGGTCATAAGTTTCGTCTTAGGGAAAAAGTTGCTCTTCAACAATCTTTGGAACAGGTGGGATTAGCAGGTGTGGAGGGTTTAATTAAGTCAATTTTAGCAACAACAATTTTGTTTGAATTAACTGGCATTTTGTTATTATTGTTAGTTTTTGTGCCAATTTATGGCTTTAAAGAAGGTCTTTGGTATTCTATTTTTCATAGCATTAATTCTTTTAACAATGCTGGTTTTAGTTTGTATTCGGATAGCTTTGTTCAATTTGTCAAATCTCCTTTACTAAGTTTTGTGATTACTGGCTTAATTATATTTGGTGGATTGGGCTATCAGGTAATTATGGAAATGTATTCATGGCTTAAAGATCGTTGGCAAGGAAAACAAGCTTGTCACACTTTTTCTCTACATTTTAAAGTAGTTACTAATACTACTTTTTTTCTCTTGATAGTTGGTTTAATTGCTTTTTTTATTGCTGAATTTAATAATCCTAATACTCTAGAGAATTTAAACTTAGGGGAAAAATTAGTTGCTGCTTGGTTTCAATCTGTTACTACTAGAACTGCTGGTTTTAATACTATTGATATTAGTAATTTGACTGATGCTGGTTTGTTTTTTACAATTGTTTTAATGTTTATTGGTGCTAGTCCTGGTAGCACTGGAGGAGGGATTAAAACTACAACTTTTGCAATATTATTTAATAGTACAAAAGCTGCTTTAAAAGGCAGGGATCAGGTTTTATGTTATCAACGCAAGATTCCTATGATAGTTATTATTAAGGCTATTGGTATAGTTTTTGCATCAGCTATATTAGTGGCTTTTGCTACTACTATAATTGCATTTACTGACCGAAAATTAGAATTGACTCAAATTTTATTTGAGGTTGTATCTGCTTTTGCTACGGTGGGTTTATCTAAGGGGGTAACTTCTAATTTTACGATTCCAGGACAATTAGTTTTAATTACAACAATGTATATAGGTAGAGTGGGTGTATTGTTGCTGGTTTCAACTATTTTTGCGGAACAAAAAACTAGTGGGGTTGAATATCTAGAGGAAAATTTATTTGTATAATTATATAAAATAGCTTCAACTACTATTCTTTTTGTCTCCTGCTTTCGTGCTGCCCATTTATCTGACTTTTCAAATAGGATTGCTATATATAGCAATCCGCCTATAGGTTGCGGCAAATCAAAAAGTAGATAAAAAAGTTGAAACTCTTACCTGTTGCCTAAAAATCAGTAAGATTTTTGTCATAAATAAAATAGGATTGCTATAGTACTACTATTCCCCGAGGGAGGTTTGAAACTCAATTTTTGGAAAAGCCAATAAAGTTCTTGGATACCTAATATTGTGTCTTTTTGAATAACCATTTTGGAAAAATTGTAGGGAATTGAGTATTGAGATAAATTGATTTGAGAAAAGCATTTTTATTTAGGCTAATTAATGAGACTTTATCTCAGGATTTTATTTGACGGTCAACTTCAATATTAAGTTGATTGACAATATCATAAATTACAGCTATTAGTAGTTCTAATTTTTTAAGTTATTCCATAAATATGCAATGGGATTATTTTCTTTGTTGATGGTTAAGCCAAAACTAAAACAAAATTAAGACTGCCTAAATTTTTCAATTCAGTTGTGCAAAACTTTTCTTGAATTGGTAGAATCTGAAAGTAAGTATTCGGAGGCAGCGTTATCTTGGCTATTCAATCAAATATAATGCTGAGTTATAGTGAAATTATCATCTTGGAATTTTTGGCAAAATTTGCGCCAGGAAAATCAACAATTTGCTGTAATTGGTTTAGGTAGATTTGGCAGAGCTGTTTGTGAAACATTGCATAATTTGGGTTATGAAGTCCTAGCTATTGATAGAGAAGAAAAAATGGTACATCAGGCTTTAACTGATAAAATTTCTTCTCATGCTTTTAAGTTAGATTCTACAGAAATTAATGCAATTAAACAGGTTGGTATTTTAGACTTTAATACAGTAATTGTCGCAATTGGTAATTATTTGGCAGAAAGCATTACTACTACTTTGAATCTTAAAGAATTGGGGATCAAGTCTGTGGTAGCTAAAGCTTCTTCTCAAACTCATAAGAAACTGTTGGAAAAGGTTGGAGCGGATTATGTGGTATTTCCAGAAATGGAAATGGGTTATGAAGTTGCACGATTACTAACTAAGCCTAAAGTAATCGATCAATTTGATATTGACCCAGAACATAGTATTGTAGAAATTATTGTACCGGATAAGTTTGATGGTAAAACTATTGCTAATTTAGAAGTACGTAATAAATATGGTTTAAATTTGTTGGCTGTTAGTACTGAAGATGAAAAATTTATAATTAATCCTAAGCCTAATACAGTTTTAACAAAGGGAAAAACAATAATTGTGCTTGGTTCTAATAAAGATATTAATCGTTTGCCAAATTAGGGTTGAAATAGTTATACTTGAACTAAGTAATAAGTAAGAAATAAGAAGTAGGAAGTAAGTATTTAGCTTGTTTGCTATTCTTATTTTTTTGTCGAATGAAAGAGTCGATTTTGTTTAATAAATTTGGTGATTTTTTTAATTTATTTACTCTTTGTTTCACTAAGAAGTTTAAAGTCAAATAATTTCACGGGTAATTATGGAAGAATTTTCTGGTTTTCAACAGGAAAAAATTACAACTAATTGGCTACAAAGATATGTGCCATGGCTCTATAGTTTTTGGAAATTTGCTCGTCCACATACAATTATTGGTACAACGTTAAGTGTGCTGGCTTTATATATAATTGCCATGGGCGATGGCTCTAATTTTTTTGATGAATCTTTTTTTATATATAGCTTAATTCTGTTGTTGATAACTTGGATTAGTTGTCTATGTGGAAATGTTTATATAGTGGGATTGAATCAGTTAGAGGATGTGGAAATAGATAGGATTAATAAGCCTCATCTCCCTATAGCTGCTGGTGAGTTTTCTCGTTTTTCTGGTCAAATTATTGTGGTAATAACGGGTATTTTGGCTTTGATTTTTGCAGGGTTGGGGGGACCTTTTTTGTTGGGTACCGTGGGGATAAGTTTGGCAATTGGTACGGCTTATTCTTTGCCTCCTATCCGATTAAAAAGATTTCCTTTTTTGGCGGCGTTATGTATTTTTACTGTGCGGGGAGTGATTGTTAATTTGGGTATATTTTTAAGCTTTGTTTGGGGGTTTGAAAGGGTTGAGGAGCTTTCAGGAGGTTTAATTGAATGGATGGGTGAGTTGGGTGAGGTTGTTCTACTTCAAAAAAGCTTGATGGTTCCAGAAATTCCTCTGACGGTGTGGGCTTTAACTTTGTTTGTGATAGTATTTACTTTTGCTATTGCTATTTTTAAGGATATTCCAGATATTGACGGGGACCGTCGATATAATATTAATACGTTTACAATTAGGTTGGGAGCATTTGCTGTTTTTAATTTGGCAAGGTGGGTATTGACTGTTTGCTATCTGGGTATGGTGATGGTGGGTGTAGTTTGGTTGGGGAGTGTTAATTTATTTTTTTTGGTGGTTAGTCATTTATTGGCTTTGGGTATAATGTGGTGGCTTAGTCAAAGGGTGGATCTGCATGATAAAAAGGCGATCGCTGATTTTTATCAATTTATTTGGAAATTATTTTTCCTGGAATATCTAATTTTTCCTATGGCTTGTTTTTTTTAAGTTGGAAGTCAAAAGTCGGAAAGTTGATAATTTTGTCTGATTTTTAATGACTAGACTATATGGGTTCGGGATATCCAGCACCGTACATCAACACTATTTTTAGATTGAGGAGGGTAGGATAGGTAGTGCTTCTGGCTTTGTCAGAGGTGCTGCCAAATCTTTAGAGAAACTAGACAAGAACCAAAGGAGGAAATGTGCGTGGAATTACAATCAGCGATCGCTAACCAAATAACGATATTTTAACAGTCTATCTCACTGAGATTTTACAATTACTCGGACTTCTTACTTGCTGGCACGGAATGGGAAATATTAGATATTGAATGTTTTGGAAGCAATAGCGATCGCCTCCACCAATTAGCGGATACCCAAAACAGAGTCTCTGGAGAAATCTTGTTGCAAATAGCCAGCAATATCACCCAAGTTATTGATGGTGTATTCCTAGGCTACTCAGACTATGAGCAAGGGAACAAGATGCTCTCACTACTATTCTTCTACTGGGCGAAAATCCAAATTAGAACAATCTGGGTTTGATGAATTGTCAACAACTTCAACCAGAATGGCTTTACCTTCTCGCTCTCCTTCAGGAGAAAACCTAAGATTTTCTCCTGATGTTTCCTTAGCTGGAAGATTTACTTCTTTGACTTTTTGCAAAACTGTAGACCTAGTAGGGTTTTCGTATGAATTAGACAAGGAAGAAATGGCAGAAATAAAAGCCTGAGTCCCATCATAGCTGGCAGCAGTGAGCCAACTAACTTCTCCTCCCCATCTATCTTTTACTTCAGTAGAAAAATTTTTTGCTTCTGGCGTTCCTTTAAACCATGGTACTGCTAAAATCAAACCTTTAACTGCTTGCTTACCTTTTTTTAGAATATCGCAATAATAAAGATCATTACTACCAAGTAATTTTAATTGTTGCTCTTCCTGGTTTAGATAATTTATCTTGGCCATTTCAATCGCTGAGTCGACTGTTTCTGAATCTGGAAATAGTATACCAACCTCAAATTTTTCTTCTATGACAGACTGAACTATTGAGTCGAAGGATTGTTCTTTTAAATCTTCTTCTCGAATCAGCTTGTTAGAAGGAAAGTAAAATTCAAAATAACCTTTTATACTTTTACTAGATGGACTTTTGTGATTATAAAAGATCACAACTTTTTCTACATTTAATTGTAGAACATATTCAGCTAGTTTTTTACTTAAAATCTTGTAATCAATAGTTGTCAATAAAGTTTCACTGTTGAATTCACTACTTATACCCGTGGGAGAAATAACTGCTAAATTTTCTTGGTTATATACTTCTAATGCCTTCTTGCTTATATTACCTATAACCCCCAATATAGATTTATTTTTCACTATTTCGCGAGCTACTTTGAGAGATATTTCAGGGTCATTTCTATCATCTTCGTTAACTACTTTTTTGGGAGGCAGTTCAGGATAATTGCTATCATCAACAATTTCAATTTCTAGCAGCAATCTAGGATTTGATGAATAAAATTTGTTTTTGTTAAAGTTATATTGCGCTTGAGCAACGCCTCGCAAGATTTCTTTAGATTTTTCATCCTGATCTGCTGATACAATTGCTGCTATTGATACAATTTGGACTTTATAATTAGTAGACTTACTATTAAGGGTAAGAGCATTGTTTTTGTAAATCAATGGTTCTGGTTCATTAGGATAATCATCTACAAGTTCTTCAAAACATTCACCAGCTTCTGAGTATTTCTTTTTTTGAAACTTTTGATTACAACTGAAAATTTCGTCATTATAATTTTCTTCATTAGTCTCATCAAATATTGTCCTTTCACCCCTACTAAATCTTTGTTGCTTTTCCTCATCTGATAACTCTTGTTCTGATTGTAAACTAGGGTCATAGTTAAATTTTAATCCTAAAAAGAAAGAGAATAAAGAGAATAAAGCAATTCCTATAAATGACAAAATTGTAGTTAGTCTAAACTTTCCCTTGAGTTTATCTTCCTCAGACTCAAGTGATTTAAGTTTATCGTGAGCTCTTCTGTTTTTAGAATCAATCTCCAAAACTTTGTTAAAGATAGTTTTTGCTTCCCTTATATCATTATTATCACTATTGCTTAAATCTCCTTTTTTCATTAATTTTTCTATAACACAGTCACCATAACGAAGCAATAATTTTATGTATTCATCTTTGAAAGTTTCTGGATTGATCTTATAAGCTTCTTTATATAATTCTGATGCTTCCTCAAATTTTTGCCTGTTCAAGTGTGAGGATGCTACATCCATCAATAAATTTATGTATTCATCTTTGAAATTTATGTATTCATCTTTGGCTCCTTCGGGATTTACTTTGTCAGCTTGTTCATATAATTCTGATGCTTTCTGAAATTTCTTATCTTCTATGTATGACTTAGTAGCTCCACGGAATGACTCTATGTATTCATCTCTGGCACGTTCTGGGTTTACTTTGTAAGCTCGCTCATATAGTTCTAATGCTTTGAGAAATTTCCCTTGCTTCAGATATAATTCAGCCAAGCTGAATAAAGCACTAAAATGGTTTTGGTTAAGCTCTAAAGCTCTCTCATAATCTATGCCTTACCCATAAGTGCTGAAATACCTACTATGATTGTATTCTAGAAAAGTGAATTTAAAGGAGAAAAATCATGCAATCATGGGCAGCAGAAGAACTAAAATACACTAATTTACC
>JAKQYE010000380.1 GCA_023356605.1 Trichodesmium sp. MAG_R02
CCTCATTTATTTTTAGATCATGTACTTGGGATGTTTATATTTTCATGATAGCTGCTCAACAGAAAAAAAGCATTCAAATTGTCAAACATTGTAACATTTGGTTGACCATAAGCGATCGCTTTTAGAAATAAGTAGTTAGTTATCGATCATATCATGTCGGGATAATTATTCATCAAAAACTTTCTCGCCTAAGTGTCAATTCTATCTTTCTGCCCCTACCAAAGTATAAGTATTTAACCGGACATAATATGATCAGCAACTCTGGATGAATCTAGAAACTTGAAAGACTGAAGCTTATTCTTTTCACCCCCTTAAAAGAACTCCTTATTGGCCTTATTTTTTGGTCATTGGCCTAGACTGTACACTAATAAACTGACATTCCGCAGATCTTCATATATCTTTATGTATATTTACATTTTCAAATAGACTTAGGTAATACCATCCCTAATCCATTGAAAATTAAAGCCTTTATTACTTCTCCAGTAGTAATTTTTTCTCGATTATCTACTCCTAATTTTTGGTTAATTACTTCCACTACTCCTATCTCATCAATTAACCCTGCAACTATTCTTTTGTTTGGTCAAGATTTTCAACTGTTATTGATTCTATTCAAGACATTTTTTGATACTTAATAAGAATGGAATCATCAGCTTTATGATATCACTTGAAGTGACTAAAAATTGTAAGTAATTTTACTTAATTAAATAGATATTTTCTTGTAACCTCTTGTCATATAATATGAAGTGCCGAATGTAGGATATATAATTGAAAAATATTTGTAACACTTTTTTTCACCCTTAGTATTATTTATCAGTATTTAAGCCAAGAGAATATTAGTAGTTAGTGTTAGATAAAATTCTATCTAACACTAATTACCTAGCACCTTCTTGTTAAACCCAACGATTTTGACTTTGCTCTAAATGTTCCAATAATTCCTGTTTACTCAAAGAGGGTTTTTTACAAATCAAACCCTGACAAACTAAACCCACAGAATTTTCTGGTAAATCAGTTTCTTTCTTATACATAGCAGTAGGAAAATACTGAGTAATTAAATTATCAATTTCTGCTTCAGAAGTTCTAACTAAAGTTTGGTTTCTGTACCAGTCTAGGGCAACAAATAAACTCGGACAAGCTTGGGAAGATTTTTTCATTATGCTGCTAAAAGCATTTAAAGCTGACTCGGCTTGGTCAAGATAGCGTAATTCTTCAGTTAGCAAAGATAGACGTACTAAATTAGTAATTGCTATGCCGTTTGCTGCGGGAATTGCATTGTCAATATAATTTTGTTCTCGTAATATTAATTCTCCGCTAACATCCCTAGAAGCATTGTAATAACCTGCTGCTTCTATGCTCCACAAAAACTCATCAAATTCATCTTGTAATCTTATAGCTATTTCTAACCAATAATTAGTATTTAATGAAGTTTCCAAACTAATCGAAGCCTGCTGTAAATCTAACAATGCCTTAATAAATAAAGCATAGTCTTCCGACTGTGCAATTACTGCAGGTTTTCCCTCATAATTGAGCCGATGAAAACGTTTATCAACCCACTGATTTTTGATAATAAAATTAGTAGCATTAACTGCTAATTCTAGATATTCTAAGCTCTTAAATACTGTAGCTGCCCTTGCTAATCCAGAAATCATTAAACTATTCCAGGCAACAATCATTTTAGTATCTGTTACTGCGGGAATTCTACCAGGCCAATTATTATTTTTGGCTTCTTGATTATTAGTTGCTGGTGGGAAAGTTTCTATATTCAAAGGTAGCACACCATACCGTGCTTTAAATAATTTAGATAGAGAATTTTCTATAGTTTCACTTAACTCTCCTGCTTGCTTTCTTTGTAAGACAATTTTTCCTTCAAAGTTGCCATTAGATGTAATAAAAAATTGTTTTGAGAGTTTAGATAATTCTTCCGAAGTCAACAAACTTTCTAGTTCTTTATAACTCCAAACATAGAAAGCTCCTTCTTCTGGTTCCACCTCATCTGGAGTAGCAAAACTATCAGCATCTTGGGCAGCATAAAAAAATCCTGCCGATGCTGTCATTTCTCTTTTTAGCCAATTTACTGTTTCAATAATTCCCCGTTTAAAAGCTGGTTCTTGATATCCTGCACTCCATAAATTAGCTAAATATTCAATGATTTGACCATTATCGTAGAGCATTTTTTCAAAGTGAGGAACCGTCCAAGTAGAATCTACTGTGTAACGATGAAATCCCCCAGCAACATGGTCATAAATTCCGCCTAAAGCTAGATGTAATCCCCTTTGTAAACAAACTTCATTGTTATTTTGAGATTTAAAATTAAACTTTGTTCCCTGTAAAGCTGCTTCAGCATAGGGTATCATCGGAAAGCTTTGTTGAGAATAGCGATCCCTAATTATTCCTGTACTAACTTCTAAACCTTTTTGTAATACTTCTTGGCTTAAATCTTCAGCTTCTGGTAATAAAACTGACTTCCTTAAACCCTCTAAAACTTCCGTTTTTAAATCCTCAAGTTTATTTTTTTCAAGGTCATAAAAACTCCGAATTTTTTGCAACACTTCTAAAAAACCTGGTCGTCCATAACGAGGTTCAACAGGGAAATAAGTACCACCAACAAAAGGTATTAAATCATCAGGAGTTAAGAAGATATTTAATGGCCAACCACCTTGCCCAGTTAACATTTGTAATGCCTGCATATAAATACTATCTACATCAGGTCTTTCTTCTCGATCTACTTTAATTGGTAGAAATTTTTCATTCAAATATTGGGCGATTTTCTCATCAGAAAATGCTTCTCCTTCCATCACAGTACACCAGTGACAACTTGAATAACCAATTGATAGAAAAATAGGTTTATCTTGTTGTTTTGCAGTTTCTAAAGCATCCTCAGACCAGGGCCACCAATCTACAGGATTTTCTGCGTGTTTGCGAAGATAAAGACTTTGGGATTTAGCTAAACGATTAGTCATATTAATGTTTCCCTTAATTACGAATTACTTTGTTACCCTGTGAGGTTTTAAACAATGTATAATCTACTTCTATGAAAATTATAACGTATTTAGATTTTTTTGGATATTTATATTTTTTGGGACTTGATTTAGATCAAATATTATAATCTTAATTATTTATTAAGTTATGGTAAGCATTTAAATGCTTACGAATTATCAATAAGGAGTAAACTAGAGTCTTTACTCACAAAAATTGTATTCTACTCATCAAATTTTATCTTGACCTTAATTTTAGTAATTTTTTAGATAGTGATAAGAGAAGAAAAGGCAAAAATATTATTTCTGAATCATCTCCTAACTAGACTCAATAATAAAATATTTTTAGCAGCAAGTTATGGGCATATTTATAGTTTTAATATTGATCATAAAAACATAGTTTAATTTTTTTATAAAGGTTCATATTTAGATGGTCTGGTTGCTATTTATAAAACAGGTAAATTATTTGATGCTATTGAGAAACAATTTATTCCTGGAAATGGCGGGGCAGCAGGATTAAACCCCAATAAAATAAGCCAGAAAAGTGTCGAATAGTTCCTAGGCACAAGTAATATATAGCAATCCTATGAGTGTTCGTGGCAAAAATAATACTGCTTTTTAAGGAACAGGGAAAAGGGAACAGAGAGTAGGTAAGAGAATTAAGCAGTTTTATTTACTTTTTGATTTGTCGCAATCTATTAGGACTGCTATAGTAATCCTATGAGTGTTCGTAGCAAAAATCCTACTGTTTTTTAGAGAATAGGGAAAAGGGAACAGAGAAATAGGTAAGAGTTTTAAAAGTTTTATAGTCATTTCAAATAAAAATGGAAAACTTTTTCTGCTAAAACTTAGTTATAGCAAGAAATACTTGTCTCAATTCTTTATTAAAATGACTATATTTACTTTTTGATTTGTCGCAACCTATTAGGACTGCTATATTAAACTTAATACTTGGTTATAGTATCATTGAATGATGAATATAATAATTATGGAAAATGTCCGTCTTTATCTGTTACTAACACTATAGTAATCCTAAAACCGATATATAAAATCATAAGCAATATTTAAAAAGACGAGTTACAACATAATTAAAATGCATATTTTTTTTCAACTAATATAATCATCAGGACTTACGTACCAAGCGCTATATATACTAGTAGTCAATAACTTTCAAACCCTACAGATGCTGTATATTTTCATATTTTCGCAAGTTCTAATCATGTAATTATTGTCTAATAATTAAAGATTTTCAGCAAATCAATTTAACAATTTATAATCTTATCTTAAGATATATTAAAAGTAATATCTATCTGAAAAAAAACTAATTATAGTATTGACAATTTTATTTTGACAGTATGCTATATATAGGTTACCTGCGTAAGTCCTGCTTAAAATACGGGTAAAAAAAATTTTGAGAGATGGTTTTCCTTGTAAAACTCACATTTGTCACGTGAAATTCTCCCAAATCTATCACCTACCACCTAATAGCTATCACCTTATTAAAAGAAAATTGTCAAATGTTGTTCTATCTGGCATTGCCGGTTGAGCCCCTGATTTAGTAGCACATAAAGCACCAGCGACAGCACCCCATTTAACAGCTTCTTTTAATGACAAACCTGTATCTAATGCTGCTGCTAAACCACCAT
>JAKQYE010000381.1 GCA_023356605.1 Trichodesmium sp. MAG_R02
ATTAAACTTATTGTCTCAAATGATTACTGTATCTACCATTAAGCTTACAAGTCAGCCCGTGAGTTTTTCCCACTTAGGTCACAAAAAAACTCTAAGTTAGCGAATATTAACTTCATAATCTTTTGGCACTTTGATCGGGGTAAACCATCACTTAAACTAATACAGCATCAGGATTCTATATTTATTCAGCCAGCCCTAATCATAAATTTTGAGGGCTGGTAGAACCAAAGTAAAAAAATAATATATAAGGGGCGCAGTAAAAACATAACTATCAGTGCGGTCAAGAATTCCTCCATGCCCAGGTATCAGTTGTCCAGAATCTTTAACACCTGCATCTCGTTTCATCATAGATTCAGTTAAGTCTCCAAGTAGACTAGCAATGCCTACTATTAAGCCTAAGACAGCACCTGTCAAAGGCGAACCAGGCCAATCTAAGTACCAAGAACCTATTGTCGCAACTCCTAAACTACCTAAAACTCCAAAGACTGCACCCTCCACAGTCTTTTTCGGGCTGATTTCTGAAAGTCTAATTCGACCAAAGAACTTTCCGACAAAATAAGCACCTATATCAGCAGCCCATATACAACAAAAACCTAGTAGAGTAAATGTCAAGCTTGAAGGCCAACTCAAAGGGTCTATCCATAAAATACCCTCGTAGTTCTCTAAATCTATTTGAAATATCTGTAATTGAGCTTCAAGTCCAACTCTGAGTCTAATCCAATAGCTGGGTAGATATCCACCATAAAATAGACCTAAAATTGATGATGATATGTCAGCTATAGTTGCTAATTTTGGTTGAAACAGCAGATAAAAACAGATTATGGTCCCTGCTAATGTAAATATGGCATCTACCAGGTTAGAATTTAAAGCTGCCGCCACTAGCATAACTTGACTTAGTACTAAAGTAGTTTTGGCTGCTGGTGCAATACCTTTAGCGCGAGCTAATTGAAAATATTCGAGTTGGCCTAGGTAAACGATGACTCCCATGCCTGCTGTAAACCACCATCCCCCAAAAATAATCATTCCCAGAGCTACGGCTATTGCTACAAGTCCACTAATTATTCGAGACCAGGACATAAATTTATTAACTTTAAAGATTTTAATTTTACACTCTACACCGCTATTAATCCGCTGTTTTTCTTATTTTCTATTCTCTATTGCCAGAATTGCTACGAGATAAGGACGTTGCATAGAACGTCCCTACCTACTACCTATCCCTAAAACAAATGAATTTTGTATTTGACTACTTATGGGAATTGCTATAGTTAATTTTCTTTACTTGAAGCTGAGTCAAAAATTAATTTATTTTTTCTCCGCTCAAAATAAATATGGGATTAACTGCCGCAAAGGTTTGATATATTCCTCTAGTCTCCAAACGATTTAGAGCTGACTGGGCCACCTCTACATTCCGAACTTGTAAATCAGCAAAACTTTCAGAAACAGCATAAAGACTTTCTAGATTAGCAGCTGTGACAATAATGCGACCTTGCGGTAATAATCTTTTCCAAACTTCTTGCAGTATAACTTTGATGTGACGACCTCCCTCTATACAGACATGGCTTGGTGCATCAGTTAGACTATCAAGACATTCGGGAGCATTACCTTCAACTACTCTGACATTTTCCACTCCAAAGCGGTCACAATTTCTCCTAATTAAACTTGCTACTTCTTGATCTCTCTCTATAGCAATAACTAGACCTTGAGGACATATCAAGCCGATTTCTACTGGTATGGTTCCTGTTCCTGCACCAATATCCCATACTACTGAATCTGATTTTAATCGTAAATAAGATATTAATAGTAAGCGGACTTCTCGCTTACTCATGGGAATGCCAGGTAAACGTTCAAATAAGTCATCTGGGATACCTGGAGTAACATAAGGCCAAAGTTGGGAAGGCATAGAAAATTATTTTTCAATAATAAATCAGAAAAAAGGAAAGATTAACATGCTTCTAACTCCAAGACTAGGCTATGCAGAGAGATTCCTAACACTGAAAACCGGTGCTTTCTGTTTGAATTTACTTGCTTGCTAGAACTTACAGAAAAATTGGGTTTAAAGCCTCGCCCATAAGCGGGGGACTTTTTAGTTGTTTTTTTGGATATACTTTATCCTACAATCCTAATGTTAACTAATTGCCGGGGTGCGGCACGAGACAAAAAATGGACGCCTCCAGCAAGGGATACCTACCCCTAAAGCTCCCCAAAATAACAATCCCTGGGTCTAACAGCAGGGGATAATGTCAATCTCTAATAGAACCCATTTAATAGCTCTTGACCTAATCATCAGCCTTAGAGTTTCTTTGTTTCATAAATTATTGGCAGAAATGGGGTTTGCTGAAAAAGTCTTTTAAGGAGCAGGGAAGTAGTTAGGGACCTTGCATAAGGGCGTCCTTAGAGAGGAACAGGGAAGGTATAGATGAGATAGTCGGATATACTTGTCCCTTGATTTTTCTGCCATGGAAGTGTCCAAAATCCTAACTTTTTCAGCCTTTTACCACCGAACTTCTGGTACTTTTTGCTGACCGAATAAGATTAAAGCCTTTATGTGTCAATGCTTTGATAAATTAATCAGCAAGCCCTTAATGGTTCTCAATAGGCCATCATCTTGCAAACAATAGCTTTATAAGCTAGCTAGTTCGGGAAGGGTCTTTAGCTTAAAAATGGTTTTATATACGGACGTTCCATGCAATGCCCCTGCGCAGGTTTTCATTTTGCTTTGCCCGACAAATGCCAACAAGTCTTGCACTCGCTCTATTTTTTATATCTGTCCATTAAGGATTAATCTTGTAAAAACTACAATCTAGAGACTTTGATAGTTTTAAAAACTGGGTCACTGCACCCTGTCATCAGGCTACCATTAGCTCGGACTTGTTGAAGTATTTGAAGATGCTTTTCTGTAATAATTTCACCAGGTATTAATACTGGAATACCTGGTGGATAGGGACAAAGTAATTCGGCACTGATATATCCGACAGATTTTGCAATGGGCAAACAATCCTTCTGGGCAAAAAAAGCATCTCTAGGGGAGACAGGTATGGAAGAATTAGTTACCTTAAAGTCGAGTTTTGTTCCGTAGTTAGCAGGTAAGTTAATGCTACCCCGATTTCTTAAACTAATCAAACCAGTTACTAATTGATTAATATCTGCCAAAGTATTTCCAGGAGAAATAATAAACGTTAGATTTGGGAAACTGGGTAACTCACAGGTAACTCCTAATTCCTGATGTAAAATTTCATCAGCTTCATAGCCACTAAATCCAATATTAGAGACTTTAATGGTTAATCTCGTTTTATCAAGGGCAATAAATCCTGAGTTAGAAGAGTTCTCAATTGGGAAGTTGGGAGTTAGGAGTTGAGTGTTAGGAGTTGGGAATATTTTTCCTGATTCCCTAATTTCTTCTTTAACCTCATTGTCCAAGAAATCTGAATATCTTGATAAGCAAATGAAATTTCTTTCTTGTTTTTTCTTTTCCTTTCCTTTTAAATCGAATACTGAATAATTCCAGAGTTGACTAATTCTGTTTCTAGCATTTTTAGCTAATTCTAGAGTTTGACTCATTAGTTCCTCACCAAATAAAGCCATCTGTTGCCTAACAGCATCAAGAGAAGCTAGAAGTAAATAACTTGGACTGCTAGATTGTAGTATCTGTAATGCTTGCTGAAGTCGATAAAGATCGATACGATTACTACCAATATGAAGCATGGATGCTTGAGTCATAGCTCCTAAAGTTTTATGAGTTGACTGTACACTTAAGTCTGCTCCACTGACTAATGCTGGTATGGGCAATTCTGAATGAAAAGCAAAGTGAGCTCCGTGAGCTTCATCTACTAATAGAGGAATATTATATTTGTGGACTTGTTGGGCGATCGCTCTAATATTTCCACAAACACCATGATAAGTAGGATTAACTATCATTACTGCTTTAGTATCAGGATGTTTTGCTAATGTTTGACCTATAGATTCGGCAGTTATGCTAAGAGGAATATCCCAATGGAAATCATATTCTGGGTTGATAAAAATTGGAATTGCCCCAGAGATAATTAAACCGGAAATTACAGATTGATGGATATTCCGAGGCAAAATTATTTTTTCTCCATTTCCACAAGTAGCTAGAATTCCGGCGATAATTCCTGTAGTAGAACCGTTGACTAGAAATCTGGTATGTAATGCGCCGAAGGTTTCTGCTGCTAATTCTTGAGCTTCTTGAATTACACCATCTGGAGCGAATAAGTTATCTAGTTCTGGTAATTCTGGTAAGTCTGCTGGAAATACTTCTGTACCTAGTAATTCAGTGAGTGGTTGTGGAATGCCTTTTCCATGTTTATGCCCTGGTGCATAGAAAGGAGCATGAGATTTTTGGGTGAGATTTTGGAGGGTTTCAACTATTGGTATCTTAGTTTGGTCAAGCATTTCAACTTTCCTATACTTTGGGAGCTTTGATTAATTTTCCTTGTATGTTGTAGTTACTAAACTTTTTCTACTCAAAGCGATCACTACAATATCTTGAACAATACAATACATTTAAAGAGGGAGTAGGGAGTAGGCAGTGGTACTGAATCGATGACAATAAAGGTTGAAAAGCTGTCTCTATGAAGCTTAGAGAAATAAA
>JAKQYE010000382.1 GCA_023356605.1 Trichodesmium sp. MAG_R02
GTCCCTACAAGGTTTTGGTTATGGCAATGTAGTTCATCAATTTGAAAAGCGCTGTAATGCCAACGCCACTTAAATTATTATTATTAGTTGCTTTGAGAATAATTTATAGACTATTAATCCCTACTCTCTCTTTTATCAAGATGCCTAATAATCATAATTGTGACAGGATTGAGAGGATTAAATCGAGTTAAATTAGCTACAGGTATAGAACGAGATAATTGTACCTGTAACAGACGATAACTCCAAGAGCGATCGCTCCTTCTTCTTTCCTCTACCCAACTGACAGCAGTATGGAAATTTTCCAAAGTAGTAAATGCCAAAACTATTACTCCTTCAGGCAACATTCTAATACCACAAACTCCCAGAATATTTCTGAGTTTACCGCTACTACCCCCTATAAAAATTCTGTGGGGAGAGCGTAGATGATGTAAAATTTCGGGAGCATTACCATGAATAGAAACTACATTTTTGAGTTGAAAGCGACGGCAATTTTCTTCTATTAAACTTGTTCCTAAAGCAGTTTTTTCAACTGCATATACTATAGAATTACTGCAAAAACGAGCAATTTCCACTGCAACCGAACCGATACCAGCGCCAATATCCCATATTATTTGTCCTGGTTGCAAACTCAACTCAGCTAAAATTAATACCCGCACTTCTCGCTTACTCATTAAGCCTGGCTGGTCATCATAACTTAAAAAATAATTATCTGGTATCCCCAAAAGAGGCAAGCTGGCTAAATCAAGAGATTGATTAGCCATTCTAGCTTGACGCAATAATACCACCAAATTCAACGGTGCAAATATTTCTTTTTGTACTTCATCTATAGACCATTGTTGGACTCGTTCATCCTCACTACCAAGATTTTCACATACCCAAAATTGATATGTAGTTGGTAAATTTAAAGCTAGTAACAAATTAGCGATCGCTTGTGGTGTATTCGTCGGATCTGTCAGTACAGCAACCTTCTCAACTCCTTGTTGTAATGCTTTAATCAACTCATCCATAGGGCGACCATGAACACTAATGAGTTTGGTATCTTGCCAAGGAATTTTGATGCGACTAAAAGCTAACTGGACCGAACTCAGATGGGGATAAAACCTTAATTTTTCCGCCGGAAAATTTGCCACCAATAACCTTCCTAAACCAAAAAATAAGGGATCTCCTGAAGCTAAAACTACAATACAACTATTAGGAGTATCTAAATGCTCTCGTATTTCTAAAATTGCCTCAAGTACATCTCCTAATACAATACTTTCGGCATTATGATTAGAAAAATAACCGAGATGGCGATCGCTTCCTACGAGCAAAGTCGCTCTTTTGACAATTTCCTGTACAAACTGATTTAGTCCAACAACTCCATTTAAACCTATGCCAATAACATTTATAGTCACGATAATTACGTTTTGTCCCTACTTGTCCCTTAGTTTTTGGATCCAGTTTTTCACTACAACACTTTTTAGGGTCTTAAATCTTAATCTGCTTCATAAAACTGATATAAAACCTCACTGGTTATGACATTTTCAGGACTTACGCAGTGCCGCCATATATAGTGCATTTTTGACGATAAATTCAGATATTTACACTACAAGTAGTACCTTTACGTAAGTCCTGATTTTAATATTTACCTCCTGTTTCTAACAGATTGGTCCCCCATGGGATGGCTTTCCATCTCTTCATCTCCCCATCTCCTCCAACCATATAGCATTCAACCCAATTTGGTATGATAACTGAAATAATTTACTAACAATAGTATTATTTGGCGAGACCGGAATTATGTTGAGCAATTTTTCCTTCCAACTTATTATAGTGCTTTTCACCTTATGACTACCAGGACTTACGCGTGGGCAGTACATCTAGTGAGGACGAATGCCAGGAAGCCCTTACATAGGTTGGACCTAAGGGAATTTGCGTAAGTCCTTTAAGTCCTGACCACAAAACTTCTATCTTCTGTCCTCAAGCAGCTAAAATCTCTGTATTATATATTAATGGAAACTGCTACAATTAGCAGCCTTGCTGAAATCTTGCTGAGAAACCATCTCCGGGCAAAATCTCAAATGCTTTTCAGTTAATAGTTGTCAGTTTTCGGCTACCTGTGACATGAAAAGTAGTAGGGATGCAGAACATTATCCCCATTAAGGAGCCATGTAAAAATAAGTTGTACAAATTTTATTCCCATAAAAAAACTGTTTCTAAATAAAAATCATAGCCACTCATTAGACCATAATTAACTAGGCATTAATTATGGTCTGATTACATTATATAGTCATTCTGGTTAAGATTGAGACCTGGTCTTCCTGGCTTTAAAGGGTTTTAGGTGAAAAAGTGCCCCATTCTTATTTTGAATGACTATAAATCTGCAACAGGCCAATCAGATTCTCGATAGTAGCTAATCATATCATCAAACTTTCGCAGTTCTCCCCGATGTACCAACATTTCCGAAGTAAGTCCCAACCACTGATGACTTAATTCTAAAATTTTATCTGCCAGACCAGGAATATCTAAATTTGATGGAATTTCCCCGAAATATCCCAAGGTAATATGAGCAGTCAAGTGATATTGCTGTTCAATACCTAGAGCAATGAAATTAGGATTTTGATAGATTGAGCGACGTAGTTTTAGAACTTGTTGATAAGAACTTTCATCTTTTGGCACTAAACAAACACCAACTGCTCTAGTCATCACTATAATTCCAAAAATTTGCCAGTTAACTTGATGCCCATTGTCAGAAATAGATAACCCTTGAAAACTTTCTGCAATACAAGAACGTAATTTTTCTTCAAATTGAGGATGATTTTGACTAGCATCTATAAAGGCACTTTCCCAAATTAAATCCGCCAGGGTAAAATGAAAACTATTGTTAGGTACTGGAATCATTAAACTTGTACCTAATAGTTCCATTAATTGTCCTTGACATTGTTGTAAATACTGATAAAAATTACTGTTTTGTGGGTCTTCATCCCTTGGCGGAGTAATAACTGAATAACCGGGAAAATTTTCAGCCTCAATTTGGCCATTAATGAGTTTTTTAAATTTGGGAGAAGGTTGGATATATTCCAACTGAGACTTGTAATTTTTTAGTAGCGTCATCTGAGCTACTCGGTTAATGTAGTTCTGATATGTATCGTCCAATATTAATTTCCCCTTGTCAAAAATAGCTTCTTATGTCAATTTACCTCTACTTTGGTGAGGATGAATATTCAATGATGCAAGCTGTTAATGCTTTGCGTCAATCTATTTTAGACCCCATATGGGCTAGCTTTAATTATGACAAAATTTTGCCAGGGACAGATGCACTTCAAGCTGGATTAAATCAGGCCATGACTCTACCGTTTGGTTCTGGTTCTCGTTTTGTCTGGCTAGTTGATACTAATATAACTCAGCATTGTTCACAAAATTTATTGGAGGATTTGGAATGGACTCTACCTCAGATTCCCGAAACCACTGCCCTATTATTTACTACTACTAATAAACCTGATCAAAGACTTAAGTCCACAAAATTGATCCAAAAATGGGCTGAAGTTCGAAATTTCTCTCTTATTCCTCCTTGGAAAACAGAATTACTGGAACAGCAAGTTAAAGAAATGGCTCAGGAAGTAGGAGTTAAGATTACTCCTCCTGGAATTTCTTTTTTGGCAGAAGCTTTAGGTAATAATCGCCGAAAACTTCACAGTGAGTTGACTAAATTGCAACTTTATGCTTCTGAAGATACTGTTTTAGAGTTAGAAGTAATTACTACTCTGGTGGGGTCTCAAACTCAAAGTAGTTTGAAGTTGGCCACAGCTATTCGTTCAGGAGATACAGTGAAAGCTTTAGAGTTAGTGGCAGATTTAATTGCCCATAATGAACACCCATTACGAATAGTAGCGACTTTAGTCGGCCAATTTAGAATATGGTTTTGGGTAAAACTCATGATAGAGACAGGAGAAAAAGATGAAAAAGCGATCGCTCAAGCTGTAGAAGTCAGCAACCCGAAACGTGTATATTTTTTACGGCAAGAGGTAAAGTCCTTATCATTAAATCAGTTGCAAAAAACTTTACCCTTATTGTTAGAGTTAGAAGTAAGTCTCAAACAAGGAAAAGAGGAAATATCTGTCCTGCAGACTAAAATTGTAGAACTCTCTCAGCTATTGTCAACAAAAACAAATCCATAGAAAATATTGTCAAACTATTAATTTGAACCATTAACTCCTACTCAATTACTAATCGGGATGTAATTCCATCTTCAATTAATTTTCTTAAAGATTAATCAAATTCATATCATCGTAATTCTACGATAAAAGTATTTGATTCTACGATAAAAGTATTTGGTAATTTCATTATCTTAATACTTGGAGAAGTATTGGATAATTTCTCAAGGCCTATAGTATGATCTATCTTTTTACCATAGGTATACACATCTGAGAAGGAAATTTTAATTATTCGATCTTATAAAAAATTAATAATTTCTGCTATACTAATAATCAGTGTATTATTTCACCTATGACAAAAGTTTTAATTTCGATGAGAAGCTACTATCAGAAACCGTTTTTTTGCTCCTCATCTCTCTGGTCCCCTGTTTTGACAGTACCTTTTTTGACAGTAAATCAAGGGATAATTAAGGTA
>JAKQYE010000383.1 GCA_023356605.1 Trichodesmium sp. MAG_R02
ACCCGCGCACCGGCGAGGCCATCCCCATCAAGGCCCGCAACGTGGTGACCTTCCATGCCAGCGCCAAGCTCAAAGGCATGGTGCAGGGTGACATCCCGGTCGGGGATGACTTGGAGTAAAGTCTGAAGCCTTGCTCGGATCTGGTTGATCCGGCAGGCTTTTTGCGGCTTCACGCTGCACCCCGCTTCGCCTTTTCGCTTTTCCTCCGAGTTAGGTTTTAGGTTTTAGGTGTTAGGTTTTAGGCATTAGGTGTCAAGTGTTATACCAATTTAATAAATTTTTGCTACAAATGTATAGGGGATTTTTTATAAGTCAGGACTCAGAATTCAGGAGTCAGAAATATTTGGCTTCAATACCATTTTTTAGGTCAGAAATTCTCTTTTTTGCCAAAGGGACATCTCCTATAAAATCGTTTTATTGGTCTGACTATTCGTAACATTCTTTTTTGAAATTGGTATTAGGTGTCAGGTTGAAAAATTAACAAAATTCACTATTTTTTCATTCTCTTCCCATTTATCAAAAAGGTGTCAAACACTTTTATTAGTGGTAAACGAATCAAAAGAGGTTTATATCAGGCATTATTTGGTCAAAAATATAATGCAAATGTCAATGGAAGTCTCAACACTTTAGGAAAGGTAGTCCCAAACGCATTTAGCAACCATGGGATAGGGGGTGTTGTAGTTCATCCCATTAAGGTAACACTTAATTACAGCATATTTCTGGCACATAAGGTACCAGGTAAATAGTAAAAATTATGTAGTGTGAGCATCTTGCTCCCGTAGGCGTACCTCATAACAATGTCAAGCCCTGTAAATACTCATTAACAAGAAGATTCTTTTATATTTTTAATAATTATAAGACACAAGAATGGGAAAATGAAATCTCAGTATGGATTTTTCCCTCAAAACTGATACTTACTCATAGTTGCCAAACAATAAATATCCTAGGGCAAACCCATATTGTTAGTAAATCATAGGTAATTATTAATAAGCCCCAGTTTATCACCCTTGTTGATAATATATCTTCCACATATAGTGTTTATCTAATTTTAAAAACATTATATATAGGAATCAGCAAATTCAAATTAGATACGTTTGCCCCTTTATGCTACCCGACTTAATATGACCAACCAAATTAAATCTTTAAATTCTTCATCTTTGGCTACTACCGATCTAACTACTATTAAACAACAACTACTCAATCTTCTATGTACATTAGCTTATCAAGAGGGAGATTTTGTATTATCCTCCGGGCAAAGCAGCTCCTATTATATAAATGGTAAGTACGTTACTCTTCATCCTCTGGGGGCTCTAATAATTGGCAGATTATTATTATCCATGTTACCTGAAGATACTCAAGGAGTAGCAGGTTTAACATTAGGTGCCGATCCACTTGTCACTGCTGTGAGTGTAGTATCTGCTTATGAAAATCGGCCTATACCAGCTTTAATTATCCGCAAACAAGCCAAAGGACATGGCACAATGTCTTACATTGAAGGGCCAACATTAAATGCTAATGCCAAAGTAGTTATTTTGGAAGATGTCGTCACGACTGGAGCATCAGCAATGATGGCAGTTAATCGACTACGAGAAGTAGGTTATCATGTTAATCATATTTTTTCTCTTGTTGATAGACAACAAGGTGGTAGGGAATTTTATGACAGAGAAGGTATTCAGTTTGAGTCAATATTTACCATCTCTGATTTACAAGAAAATATGAAAAATATTAACCATAAAAATAACGACTAAAGCAGATTTAACAGACTCAAAATGGAATTTGTTATAGCATTTATTTAATCTATAATCTGATTAACTGCTATTATTTTCTCCTAACTTATTTTGCGGTTCCTACAAAAGAAAACCTGCAATTATAGTCATTTCAAATAAGATAAGAGTTTCAAAAGTTTTATTTACTTTTTGATTTATCGCAACCTATTTAGTATTGCTATAACAATAAATACTTGTCTCAATCTAAATTAAAATAACTATAGTAATAAAAAGCCATAGTTCTAGAGCAAATCAAAAAAGCTCTAGAACTAGATTAATTGGTTGTATTAAATATGAGGGTATAATAAGCAAACTAAATTGTTTCCCTTAATCTTCTCGCCATTCTTCATTATCAATCAAGTCAATAATACGATCTCTAGACAGAAAATTATTTCTTTCTAATTCTAACTCAATTTCATCCCAATCTCGATTAGGAATATACCAACGGAGTGTGTAAATAGATTGATGACGACTAATTAGTCCTTGTCTTAATAATTCCTGTACTTCATCCTTAATAAAACTAAGGGAATAGATAGCAACCTGAACCATTGGATTTGTTCCTCTAAATAAATATTGTTAAACAGAATTAGTAATTTCAAGTGAAACCTTTTGCCAAAAAGCTAAATTATATCTACAGGACTTACGTATTGCTTCTATATGTGGTGTATTTTTGATAATTATTTTCGATATTTACACTACAACTAGTGCCTTTGCGTAAGTCCTGATCTAGAAACATACACAGCAGATTCCAAGTATATGAAAGACAGATATTAACAATTAAATATTTTTAATTGCTAATAAAATCCCCGAAAGATTATACCTCACCAAAACTTCATCTGCTGTATACCACTATGCTATTAATATTTTTTTTATGCTGTAGCAACTTTGACCTTTTGAAAACATTATAGTTGATATATTAAAAGGTTATCTTTCGACTTTTCCACGACCGGGAGGGGTTAGGGGTGGGCACATTCCCCGGTCCTCCATAGGGACGTTGCATGCAACGTCCCTACTTCTCCTCCCGGGAGATTTTAGGGGTGGGTCCCCTACTCCTGAAAAATACTTTTTCGGCAAGCCCTACTTAGTCACCTAGTTTTACACCACGATAGTGACTCTATTTCTCGGGTTTGACCATAATCTATATATATTGATAAGTAGACCTTAATCAATATATATAAATGATAATCAACAATATTTAACTAACCTTTTCTCGAATGACAGTTTCTTTATCTTTCGCCAGAAACTTCTCTAGTTCTGTCAAAGCATCAGCATCAACTTTAGTTTGCATCGGACAAAACTTTGGTCCGCACATGGAACAAAATTCAGCAGTTTTATAAATATCCGCAGGCAAAGTTTCATCATGATATTCCTTTGCTCTTTCTGGGTCTAAAGATAATTCAAATTGACGGTTCCAATCAAAATTATAACGAGCAGCAGAAAGTTCATCATCTCTATCTCTTGCTCCCTGACGATGCCGACCAATATCAGCCGCATGGGCCGCAATTTTATAAGCAATTAACCCATTTCTAACATCCTCAGCATCAGGCAAACCCAAATGTTCTTTCGGAGTAACGTAACATAACATTGCCGTACCATACCATCCTGCCATTGCCGCACCAATAGCAGAAGTAATATGGTCATAACCAGGAGCAATATCTGTCACTAATGGACCTAAAACATAGAAAGGAGCTGGACCTACAACATTAAACTTTTCCATCTGCTTATTGGCATTGGACGCTAAAGGATCTAGATCCAAAACATTCAAAGGAGGACTTGAACACTCTTCCATTTGTTTTTTCACATTAAACTCAATTTGGTCCATTGGGACATGGCCAGGACCCTCTACCATAACCTGGACATCATGTTCCCAAGCACGACGAGTTAATTGACCTAATGTTTTTAATTCTGCTAACTGGGCTTCATCAGAAGCATCATGGGTACAACCAGGTCGCAAAGAATCTCCTAAACTAAAGGAGACATCATATTTTTTAAAAATTTCAATAATGTCATCAAAATGAGTATAAAGAGGATTTTGTTTGTGATGGTGCAGCATCCACTTGGCAAGAATTCCACCCCCGCGGGAAACTATACCAGTAATGCGGTTTCTCACCAGAGGTAGATGTTCGATTAAAATTCCGGCGTGGATAGTTTGATAATCTACCCCTTGTTGAGCGTGCTTTTCAATCACATCAAGAAAGTCATCAGCACTCAGATTTTCTATTCTGCCATGAACCCCTTCTACTGCTTGGTAAACCGGCACTGTACCTATAGGGACTGGGGAGGCGTTGATGATGGCAGTTCTAATTTCATCCAAGTTGCCGCCACCTGTGGACAAGTCCATAACGGTATCTGCACCATATTTAATAGACAGTTTCAGTTTATCAACTTCTTTGTCAATGTCAGAAGTATTGGGAGATGCGCCAATATTAGCATTCACTTTACACCGAGAAGCAATGCCAATACACATCGGTTCGAGGTTGATGTGGTTAATATTAGCAGGAATAATCATCCGTCCCCTTGCTACTTCTTCGCGGATTAACTCAGCAGGAAGATTTTCTCGTTTGGCCACAAAGTCCATTTCTTCAGTGATGATTCCCTGACGACCGTAATGCATCTGAGAGACATTTTTGTGTCCACTACGTTTGGCGATCCATTCTGTCCGCATATTTTTTTCCTTAGATAAACAGCTTCCCTCCGCTGGTATTAACCAGTCTCAGGTTCTAAGGGTATTTCTCAGCCTAAATATTCTAGGCACCCCTAGCTTA
>JAKQYE010000384.1 GCA_023356605.1 Trichodesmium sp. MAG_R02
AAAAGTTTTTATTCCTAAATCAATTCCTACTTTTTGATGCCTGTGTTTCATCTGGTGGTATCTTGCCAGCTGAAAAAGTCGCAAAACTTACATACCATTCAGGTGCAACTCTAGATATAGTAAAGGTCTGAGAAACACTGTTTATTTGGGATAGCTTCTTTCAATCTGAAAGTTCCAAACGTAGGAATCTTGATTTTTTTTCCCTCCGTGCCAATTTTTATCTGAAATAATCAAAACCTGCTGAGAAACTTTCCCTGGTATTGCTTGATAATCTGCTCCCGACTGTAATAACTTTTGAACCTTGTTATAATTTAGATAATTTCCTTTATTAATAAACTCTTATCTTACTATGTAGTTAGCCATGTTTAAGATATTTTTAGACAAGAAAGCTAGAGCATCAAGTGATTTATAATTGGGATAATTTTTTTTAAGAATAGTACGTTCTACGTTCCTGCATTATCCCGACTTTAAACATTTATAGTTATTTTAAATGTCTCTATAAGTTTAGAGTTAAGAGAACTTTCATTCAAATAATTAAAGCCCACTCTACTTAATCTATCTTTATGTTTACAAACTATCAAGTCATAATCATTGTCCTGTAATAGCTTGACAACTAAGGGTCTATTGTCATTTACTCCACTACCTAACCTCTTTAACAACCCTGACAACAGAAAAACCTTTGTGCATAGCAATAATTAAGTAGTCTTTTAGCTTGAGATTCAAGATTAGGCGAGTTTGTTGCAAATCGAAACTCTACAATAAATGGCTACTTTAACAAATAAACAATTGAGAGGAGTTGATATTATTCTTAACAATAATTGTTCCACTGGGTAGTTGATAAGCATCTAACTCTCCCAGTTTTCAAAGATTCCAAGCTGTCTTGTAACAAACTCCGATAATATTTTGCATTGCATCAAATAATTTGATTCATAAAGCTATTTATGGGAATTTAACTAATCCCAGTCTAAGATATTTTTCGTTATTTTTTTATGTTTTTTTATAAAATTAATAAAGTTTTACAATACTGCATTTTGCACCTCACTCTTTGGCATAAATTAGTCAAAGTCTGGCTCATTTCTAAGGATAGATACAGGTTCAATGCGTCTTACTAAAAGATTACAAATTCCTGTTTTAGGTAGAGTTATATATTTGGCACCTAGTAAATAGAAAAGATGAACTGGAAGCTATAGATGGGGTAAAATCTCTTAGTAGATAGACCAGGAGTCTCCCTTGTGACGCCACCTAATATTAGTGAGTGTTTGAGCAAACATTTCCGTTAGAATGGTCATCAAAGAAATAAGCCAAACTACATTTGTGTCCAATTTGGTCCTCAGATTGTTGATTTCTATGACCCACCACCTGGACATACTCGAATAGCTTAAAGCTCTGTCCTTTAAAGATATATGTTAACAGTTGAAATTTAGACATATCAAGAGAATAGTTAATTTCTGGTAACTAGATCAGGACTTACAGAACGGCACTATGTATAGTGGCAATATCTTGAAAATGATAATTTTTGGCGCCATATATAGCGGTACTGCGTAAGTCCTGTAGATTACTAGAGGTCTCCAGAAAAAGTTCTCTTGCCCCTTGCCCCGCACTTCAAAAATCTGCATTTTTGGAGAGGTTCACTGTTAATGTTTTTAACCTTATTTTTAGCCTATTTTTTCCTAAAGTCCTGTTGGTAGGTAAGTTTGACCTAGAGAGCTAGAGTCTGGTTAGGGTTATAGAAAAATAAGGTTCACATCACACCAAAACTCATAAAATATGGAACTATTTATAGTCATTCTGATTTAGATTGAGACAAGATTTTCTTGCTGTGAAAGAGTTTTAGCTGAAAAAGTATCCCATTCTTATTCGAAATAACTATAGATGAGTTTTTCAGATTACAAAATTGCTCAAAAAATCTTTAACTGAAATGCATTAGGTTATGGAACCTAGGCAGATTTTTCTCTATTCTCTATTCCCTATCGTTATGAATTATTCTCAGCCTCCTCGTAATTCTCAAACTCTCTTAGGTAATATTACTCAGATGGTGAAAACTATTCATGCTAGTGTCAACTTTTCTCGACTAGCACTGAGACCAAATACTAAAGTACCTGAACTCTGGATACAGGAGGCAGAAACTACTCCGACCAAAAAATATCCTCTTTTGGGCGATCGCTACTTACTCGGACGCTCCTCCCAAGCTTGTGATATCGTCATTCGTAATCGCCTAATTAGCAAAATTCATCTATCTATCTCAAGAAACTCAAACAGAGCTAATGCTCCCTATGTCCTCAAAGATGAAAACTCTGCTAATGGTATCTACAATGGGAAAAAACAGATTTCTAGTATGACTTTGTATCATGGTGATACCTTAACTTTAGGACCACCTGAGTTAGCTGGTACTGTTCAAATTAAGTATATTTACCCCCCTCCATGGTACACTAAAGTTATTCGTTATAGTTTTTTTGGCGTTTTTGGATTCGCTGGTTTGGTGAGTTTAATCATTCTACTTGAATGGACAAAATTTAAGGTATACCCCCTACCTAACCCAATTACTGGCCCGGTAGTTATCTATGCTCGTGATGGACAAACACCTCTACGTCCAACTTACAGAAATTCCCATTATGAATTAGGACGCATCTCTAAATTTTCTAAATATTTACCAGATGCGGTTATTGCTTCTGAGGATAGTCGCTTTTATTGGCATATCGGCATAGACCCCATCGGAATTGCCAGAGCAATATTGACAAATTTACGCTCAGATGGTATACGCGAGGGAGGTAGTACGGTTACTCAGCAACTAGCAAGAAGTATATTTCGAGATTATGTGGGCACCGAAAACTCCGCTGGTAGGAAAATACGAGAAGCGATAGCAGCATTAAAATTAGAGAGTTTTTACAGTAAAGATGATTTATTATTAACTTATCTAAACAAAGTTTATTTAGGATTGGATTTATATGGGTTTGAAGATGCTGCGAGATTTTATTTTGGAAAAAGTACTCAAGATTTAACCTTATCAGAAGTGGCAACATTAGTAGGAATATTACCAGCACCTAATAGTTTTAATCCAGTACAAAATTATCAAATAGCTATAGAAAAAAGAAATAGGGTTCTTTATCGAATGCTTAGTTTAGATATGATAGACAAACAAGAAGCAGATAGAGCTAGGCGATCGCGCATAGAAGTTAATCCGAAAGCTATAGAAATTATCCAAGGTACAATAGCACCTTATTATTATAGTCATGTCTTTAGTGAACTAGAAAATTTACTAGGAAAAGACTTAGCTAAAGAAGGAAATTTTATTGTTCAAACAGCTTTAAATCCTGAAATTCAAACCCATGCAGAAATAACTTTACAAGATACAATTAATCAAGTTGGTTCTTATGCTAGCTTTTCTCAAGGAGCTATAGTCACAATAGATTCGAGAAATGGGGAAGTCATTGCTCTGGCTGGAGGTGCAGATTACAAAAAAAGTCAGTTTAACCGGGCTACTCAAGCACAACGTCAACCGGGTTCGACGTTTAAAGTCTTTGCTTATGCTGCTGCCATAGAGGAGGGGATACCACCAACAAAATTATATTCTTGTAGTTCCCTTAGATGGATGGGTCAAAGTTACCAAGGCTGCCAACGGAGTAGTGGTAATACAAATATGTATGATGGTTTGGCACTTTCTGAGAATGTGGTAGCTTTGCGGGTCGCTCAACAGGTGGGTTTAGATAGAGTGGTAAAAATGGCAAAGCGTTTAGGGATTAAGTCTAAGTTAAATGCTGTACCTGGATTGATTTTGGGTCAAAATGAAGTTAATGTTTTGGAAATGACTGGTGCCTATGGGGTATTTGCTAATGGTGGAGTGGCTAATAAACCCCATACTATTAGAAAGATTATAGATAGTAGTGATTGTGGCGATCGCAATAATATTTACACTTGTCGCTGTATTTATTCATATAACCCAGACCCAAATTGTGAAAACCCCCAGGGAGATATTCAAGTCAACCGATCTATTCTACAACCCTACATAGCAAACACCATGACTCAAATGCTCCAAGATGTTATAGTTTATGGCACGGGTTATAATGCTAATGTGGGGTTGGCAGAAGCAGGTAAAACTGGTACAACTAATCGAGGAGTAGATTTATGGTTTATTGGATATGTCCCTAACCAAAGTATAGTTACAGGAATTTGGCTAGGAAATGATGATAACTCTCCTACAAAAGGCAGTAGTGGGCAAGCTGCACAATTATGGGGGAATTATATGAAAAAAGTTGTAGGCAAGCAACAAAAACCTTAAATTTCTTTACCTGAATATTTATCTACAGACAACAATAAAACTATAGTAAAGACCGCCAAAATCATTGTGGACTATATACTATATATATTATCTTTACCCAGTTTCCAGTATTAAGTGTGAATAATTCATATACTTATACCCTACATTCCGCACGACAAAATATAGTACAAAACGAGTGGGAAAGTTGAGTAAGTATTTAGACATCTGAAAAATAAACCTTAAAG
>JAKQYE010000385.1 GCA_023356605.1 Trichodesmium sp. MAG_R02
ATATACGGTATTTAAATCTGGCTTTCATAGAATGACTTTTGAACAAAAAATCAACAAGGACATAACCTGTGGAAGAAAATAAACTAAAAAGTCACTCACTTATGGGCGAGGCTTTAAACCCAATTTTTCAGTGATTTGACATTGCATATTTCATCTCTATATTCTGACAACTCCCGTAAAACTATCAAAAAAAGTATAACGGGAGAAGTTCTATAATTCTAGATTAACTTAACAACACGCAAGCCAAACATCAGAACTGCAGCTACACCTAAAGCAGCAACAAAAATACCAAAAAAAGCAATAATTCCTTCAACAGTCATTAAATTTTCTCCAAAATGGTTCATAAGATTATACAATTAAGTCTAATATGTAATGTTCAAAATAGCAAAGTCCTAAACCGCTCATGGCATCCATAACCGTTCAACTTCCCCAAAAATCCTATGAAATAGTGATCGCTCCAGGCAACATCGACCAACTTGGCCCAAAAATGTTACCCCTCAACCTGGGTAAAAAAGTCTTGTTAATCTCCAACCCAGAAGTATTTGCTCATTATGGCGCCAGGGCGATAATCTCACTCCAAGAAGCAGGTTTTGATTTCTGTCACTACATTCTCCCCTCAGGAGAAGAATACAAAACTCCCCAAACTATTCACGATATTTATAATGTAGCTTTAGCAAACCGTCTCGAACGCTCTTCTACAATAGTTGCTCTTGGTGGCGGAGTGGTTGGGGATATAACCGGGTTTGTTGCAGCAACTTGGTTACGCGGTTTGAATGTAGTGCAAGTTCCCACTTCTCTTTTGGCGATGGTTGATGCTGCTATTGGGGGAAAAACAGGAGTTAATCATCCTCAAGGAAAAAATCTCATCGGTGCTTTCCATCAACCGCGGTTAGTATTAATTGACCCAGAGGTGCTGAAGACTTTAGCCATGCGAGAATTTCGGGGAGGGATGGCAGAAGTGATCAAATACGGAGTAATTTGGGATGCGGAATTATTTGCTAAGATGGAGAATAGTCAGGGTCTTGATGAAATTGATAATTTAACACCAGGGTTATTAGAGGAAATCTTGATTAGGTCTTGCCAAAGTAAAGCAAATGTGGTATCTCAAGATGAGAAAGAGTCTGGGTTAAGAGCAATTTTGAATTACGGTCATACCATAGGTCATGCAGTGGAAAGTTTGACTGGTTATACCGTGGTGACTCATGGTGAGGCAGTAGGTATTGGGATGGTGGCAGCAAGTCAATTAGCAGTAGAGTTAGGAATGTGGGATCAACAAAGCGATCGCCGTCAGTTAGCCTTGATAGAAAAAGCTAGTTTGCCGACAAAACTACCGAGTGGGTTAGATATTGAGAAGATTTTGGTTTCTTTACAGACAGATAAAAAGGTAAAAGCAGGTAAAGTACGGTTTGTCTTACCCACTGGAGTAGGAGTAGTGACAGTAACAGATAAAGTAACTACAAATGTCTTGAGGGGAGTATTGACGGGGATGAGTTAATAAAGTCAAAAGTTATATTATATTCGGATAATTAGTTATCAAAAGTTTTTGTTTATAGTAGGTCTTTAGCCAGTTCTATCTCAGAGGGTTTTTATTCTCCCAAATTAGTAGTCAACTTTTGGGAAAACAATTATGTTTTTCTCCTAATATTGCTAAATTTTAATTTAATTTATTTTGATTTTCCAAAACAATTATTTTCTCTATTTTTTAACTACCAAAACCCAGAGGATGAAAACTAGTTAATGTCTATAGTTAGTGCTAATACCCTACTAAAAGCTTTATATTTCAGGAAACAATCAACTAGAACAAGTGTTTTTAATGAGATTAACTAAAATGCAAAATAGAGGTTCTAAATTCTCAAAAAAATGTTCGCTTGCTTCAAGATTAAGTTGATTTTATATCAACCTTAAAAACCTTAAAAAGTTTCAATTACTCCCTGAAATATGGTAAAAATAACCATAAAAATCACATTTGCCAGAAATATGCTGTATATATATTACCTATTTACAATTTTTGTAATCACTTGCTTCCTAAGTTACTGACGCATTTGTCTCAGTCGCTTGCCACAATTTAAAAAGTAGCAATTCAATACGATCGCTCAAAGCAGTAATAAAAACTCCATTGTCTTGTTCTGGATATAATATAGTAATCCAAATGCCTCCTAAACTAACTTCTAAAAATTCATCATCAGCAACACAAATGGCAATATCTTCCCAACCCTCCTTTTGTGCAGCTACCTCCAACATCGACAACTCAGGTGAACTTACAGGTAGTAAAAAAGCAGCAGAACTTGGTTCAACTAGAATTTTCTGACCAACTCCCATAGCCAACATTACCCGAAGTACTATAAACTGTTCGAGTGCTTGAGTCAGACGCTCCATATAAAAGCCAGATTCAATATAAATTAATTTTAGCATTCCCGGTGGTCTCTCCTTTTTTAATCTGAAGAACTTCGGGTGTTATTGAGTGATTAAATCTATAACTTAAAACTCAAAACTCTTGACAGTCATTGAAATTAATTTTGTTAACAACATCTGACATTTAGGATAATCTGCTTGCTATTCTCTTGTGAAATAACAGCATCAAAACTTAGCTCTAGCTACTTTACTAGAACTAACGAAACTTATAAACAACTTCTGAGATCCTCTCCAGCAAAAAAAATAGGAACTTCTAAACCTTGTGTTGCTGTTCGCGCCAGAACTGTTCAGCAAATGCAATAGTCGGATGTATTGGTGTTTTTGGTTGATGTAATAACTTCATCCCTGCTTCAGCAGGAGTACGACTACCTTTGAAAGCATTGCACTTTTGGCAAGCTGTAACTATATTATCCCAACTATTTTTACCACCTTTCGAGCGAGGGATCACATGATCTAAGGTTAAATTATGAGTAGTACCACAATATTGACAACGATGATGATCTCGCTTTAACACTTCCTTTCGGTTTACCGAAGGAACCTTCCATAACCTTTCTTGGGAGGCCATCGTCAGGCGAATTTGTTCAGGTACATATAAGACCAAGCTAGGAGAACGTACAGGCCAGCCAATTCCATTATTAAAATCTAAAGGTTCAGCTTTACCGGAAACCAACAAAGCGATCGCCCGCTTGATATTTATTCGGTTCATTGGTAGGTAATTCTGAGAGAATACTACTACAGATTGGTTTAATACTTGAGTTATGCTAGTCACTGCTTTACCTCCTAACTTAAAATTTTATATTTTTTATAGCAACTGCTCTCTAAATTAATTGTCCAAATCCGAAGTTCCACTTTATTTCTTTATTCTATGATTCTATCTAAAATTAACAGCCCCTGTTTCTGTTTATTCGGAAGCGAGGGCTAAAAAAAACGTTTATACCTTTTATCCTGACTTCTATACAGATATTTTAGGTCTGTACTTTCGGTTTTACTAAACTTACCCAAACTTACCTATCGAATTGCATAAACTTTGAATCTAGCGACCGTGTCTCACCCATATACCACTGAGTGCAGTCTCTAACTTATCTGGAACCCAGACCTCAAGTCCCTGGAACTCAAGCGATTTATTCACATAGTTTTCCCTTATTACTCATACTGCAAAAGTTTTTTTTCCAAATATAATGTTTCCCAAACTCAACCATTAAGTAGTCCCACAACCCCTGAAAAGGTTGCTATTTGACGGATTTATGGCTTAGATAAATGAATATTTCACAAGAAGAATTTTAAAAAGTTAGTTTCAAATCTCAGTTTTTTTATACTACACTAATATTACAGTATGTCTAGCTAAAAATCAAGGAGAAAGAAGTCGTGTACACAATTCCCAAAACCTCAACTACTGAGATGGAAGTTACTAGCATTCGACTAGAAAAGGAGTTAAAGAATAGACTCAAAAAACTAGCCAATAATAAAGGGTATCAAGCTCTAATTCGAGATATCCTCTGGACTTATGTCCAGCAAAAGTCTGGCGATTATCAACCACAGTTTTCCAATTCGGATATTCGAGTAAGTCTACCTGCAACAGCTCAACAAGAGGAACGATGTGTACTTACTGGGAAAGTGATACAACCAAGTGAAGCAATGTTATTAGGACTTACGATTAATGGTGATATGGTACCCCTCAGTATAGATAGTATGAAAAATTAACTATAATTAACAATTGGTGATGGGAAATGGGCTTTCCAGAAATATAAAATGGCCCATCACCATAATAAAAGTTAAAAGTTAAAATTAATCTCTGACTAAGTTTTCGCCGGGCAAATGCTCTGCACATGGATGAGTTAGCCTTAGCTGACCAAAGAAATCTTTTTGATCAAGAGTAATAGTACCAAATCGTGTTGATATTCATTATACAGGACTTATGGGTCTAAACTAGAACTGGGATTTATTGTCCTGATGATTATTGTTATTGCTAATAGGAAATTTCCTGCTTCATGAAACCTATACAAACCTAGACAGGCTTGCTGTTCAATTCCT
>JAKQYE010000386.1 GCA_023356605.1 Trichodesmium sp. MAG_R02
TCATTTAAGCACTCAAATCATTAAATTTGAAGGCAATAAGAGCAACTAATTACTATGTGATTACTGAAACCAAATTACTGATTGAATTAGAAATTAACATCCTCCTGACACTGCTCTTGCCAGACAGCTAGGGGTTCCCTAGCATAGCTGTTAGGGGCTTTCTGCTTCATAACACCTACCTTCGGAGATTAGATTTACTCTCTTCGGGTCAAAAGCCCGCAACCCAGACTGGCACTGCTCCTCTCCTAGCCAAAATGTTTATACCTGGGTTTATGTACCTAATACAAACCATTATTAAGTTGATTCATCATAGCATACAGATTCAAAGAAGAAAACTTGCCCGCTAACTTCGATTAGGTAAAATATTACACAACTAGCTAGTACCCCTAGCTTAGTAACAGTTATTAAGGATTAACCTAACAGATATTTTCTTAGTTTTGTAGTAGAAATTAATCCAGAATCATTACCTCAAACGGATAATTCAGTAGGTATAGCAATCTGCGCATAGGTTGCGAGACTTCAATAAGTAGATAAAAAAGTTGAAACTCTTAACTGTTGACTGTTCCCTGTTGCTTATTGCCTAAAAAGCAGTAATATTTTTGCCACGAATAAAATAGGATTCCTATATATATTTAGCATCAAAACTTTTGCTACTTTAAGTGATTGTCAAAAATAGCAGTTTTAATTCATGTTGACTACAAAAATTACGCTTTCCGCTTGTTGTCTTCAAGGAAAAAAATAAGTATTGTATATTAATACAAAGGTATTTAATATACAAAATCGAAAAACTGCCTTAGTTCTAAACCTTATTAAAAACCCAGATTGAAAGTTGCTAAATTTAATATAGCAACTTTCAAATAGGTTGTGGCAAATCAAAAAGTAGATAAAAAAGTTGAAACTCTTACCTGTTGCCTGTTGCCTGTTGCTTGTTACCTAAAAAGCAGTAAGATTTTTGTCACAAATAAAATAGGATTGCTATAGTTAACTTGACAGAGACAAGACTAAACTTTCTACATAAGTTATCAATGAGTATTCTTATTAAGAATAACCAAAACAATCTTGCCAATATTAGTAGTTATAGTCATTTTAATTTAGATTGATATAAGTATTTCTGGCTATAACCCGCGTTTGGTGCAGAAAAAGTTTTCCATCTCTTTTTGAAATGACTATAAAAATTCTTTTCAACCTACATCAATACTTACAGCAGTTTTGATACTCTCTCTAAGAGTTAAACCCACCACTTCAGTTCCAATACTTGGAGGGGTTAGGATTAAGGGAGAGTTATTTTTCTAACTATTACTCACGTAATAACCATCAACTTTTTTGATTATATAGTCGTTTTAATTGTCAAACCTTCTCAAATAGCTCTATGAACTATAGAAAATCAAGTTGGAATGGTCAAAAAGTAGTGGGACTCTGGGACGACAATAGTTTCAACGGAATGGGCCAAGAGATACTGTAAATTATCTAGAGCAATATAGCGATATAGGCTAGGGACCCATAAAACTTCTAGAAGGAAAAACGGAAAAATACGGTTATGATTAATGGGTAATTACTATAGATAGGAGCCCACATCTCAGAATTGCTATTATTGTGGGTTTAAAGGTAGAAAGTTGGACCTTTTAGTGAGAGAATAATTCTATCTTAACTGTTGTGCTCGACACGACCGCGATAAAAATGCGGCGATAAATATATTATTCGCTCTTTGGGTATCCCCAGACAAAAACGGACGTGGAGGGAAACGTAACTCACACCTGTAAAGAGATGGGTACAGCATCCTATCAAATATCAACTAGCCAAGAAGCTATTGCTTGGTAGGAACCCTGTGTCTCCAGGCCAGGGAGGATGTTAAAACTAACTTTGCCGTTTTATGCCGAAAAGAAAAAGGACTTTTCCATGTGGCCATAAAGGATATGGGAGAAAATGCCATCGCTGTGAACAAGAGCAAATGCTACAGCAAAGAGTAGATGAAGAAATAGCGGAAAAGCGAGAAAAAAAGTTAGAGTGGGAAGCTTCCTTCGATTGTGATTTAATAGACTTGAAGGGTCTACCAGACTATGTAGTGATCAAGGCAAGAGCAATTATTTCTGGATTAAATAATAATCAAAGCTATCGAGAATTTGGAGGTAAACGACTTCGCCACAATCGCTTCATTGTTAGTATACCAGTTACTCGTAACTATAGAATGATTTGTCAAGATTATGGGAGTCTTGTTGTACCACAAAAGGTAATGTCCCATGAAGATTATAATATTTGTAAACCTAAGTAGGGCTTGCTGATTGACTATCAAAGCAATATTGGCAACTGTCTTTTTGGGTCGAAAAAAGTGGTAGCTTTTCTGTCTGTTAACTTTCCAAAAATTAGCTATTCGATCTGCAAAATTCCTTTTCCCAACCATCCCCAGAATCTGCTTTTTTCCCAAACTCCAAGTAGTTAAGGAGTAAGGAGTAATGAGTAAAGGCAGTCAAACGAACAGATCCAGTTCCAATATTGGGTCATTTATTTTTCGCTCTATTTTGTTGTATGTTGTCCCTACGAGACCGAATTACTACTACTTACCTCTTAGAACGTAAGAAAAGAAAAGGATAAAGATGATGCAAATCTATCTAGACCATAGTGCTACAACACCAACAAGGTCAGAAGCGATCACTGCTATGCAGCAAGTTTTGACTCAACAATGGGGTAATCCATCTAGCTTACATACATGGGGCCAAAGGTCGGCAACATTAGTGGAAAGGGCAAGAATAAAAGTAGGGAATCTCATTAATACAGTGCCAGAATCAATTATTTTCACTTCTGGGGGAACTGAAGCTGATAATATGGCAATAATGGGTGTAGTACGTTGTTATAGAGAACCTCAACATATAATTATTTCCAGTGTAGAACATTCTGCTATTTCAGAACCAGTGAGAATGTTAGAAAACTGGGGTTGGAGGGTGACAAGATTACCTGTGAATCAACAAGGAAGGGTAGCTCCTCAAGAACTACAAGCTGCATTACAAGCGAATACAGTTTTAGTTTCAATAATTTATGGCCAAAGTGAAGTTGGCACTCTCCAACCTATTGCAGAATTAGGCGATATTTGTCGTTATCGTCGGGTTTTGTTCCATACCGATGCAGTTCAGGTGGTGGGGCGTTTACCAGTAGATGTAGAAAAACTGCCAGTAGATTTGTTATCTTTATCTAGTCATAAAATTTATGGTCCTCAAGGGGTAGGGGCACTTTATGTACGACAAGGTGTGGAATTAGTCCCTTTATTGGGTGGTGGAGGCCAAGAAATGAAGTTACGCTCTGGTACTCAGGCAGTAGCAGCGATCGCTGGTTTTGGTGTAGCAGCAGAGTTAGCTAATGAAGAGATAGTTACGGAAGCATCAAGGTTGAGTAGGTTACGCGATCGCTTATTTGAACAGATGGTTGATAACCCTTATGTAATTTGTACTGGAGATAAATTATACAGATTACCTCATCATCTTAGTTTTTGTATTGTGCCTCCTGAAGGCGAAACAGCCAAATTAGATAATAAGATCACTGGTAAAACTCTAGTGCGACAATTAAACTTAGCTGGAATTGGTATTAGTACAGGTTCAGCTTGTCATAGCGGCAAAATAGCTCCAAGTCCAATATTACTGGCAATGGGATACACAGAAGATACTGCTACTAGGGGCATCCGTTTAACACTGGGACGAGAAACTACAGTTGCCGATATTGACTGGACAGCGATGGTGCTAAAGCAAATTTTGGCAAGACTAATGCCTAATAGTTACTAGATCTATAGAAAAATATTCCTTGACATAGTTCTAATTAAGTGTCACCATTACGGGGTGAACTACAACACCAATTATCCCATTGCTAAAAGCGTTTGGGACTGCTTTTCGTAATATGTTTAAACTTCCATCGACATCAGCATTGTTCCACTGGGTAGTTGATAAGCATCTAACTCTCCCTGTTTCCAAATATTCCAAGCTCTCTTGTAACAAACTCCGATAATATTTTGCATTGCATCAGATAATTTCATTCATAAAGCTATTTATGGGAATTTAACTAATCCCGGCCTAAGATATTTTTTGTTATTTTTTTATGTTTTTCTATAAAATTAATAAAATTTTACAATACTAATTCTCAAAAGTTTTGTCCTACATTTTCTACTACAAAATGTAGCACGTAAACATAGTAAAACTTAAGTAAGCATTTAGGCTCAAGAAAAAAACCTCAAAATGCAATTCTAGACCTGAAGTGAAGATAAAAAAGAGGAGAAAATGTCAATAGAAGTTAGCAATGGAGTCTATCGCTTATTATTATTGTTTCCCAGATAATATTTTTGACAACTCGAGGGTAAAAACTCTAAAATTAAGTTCCTTTCTTCTGTAAGATTTACCACTTTTGGC
>JAKQYE010000387.1 GCA_023356605.1 Trichodesmium sp. MAG_R02
TATTCATGCCACTAATTTTTTCTGTTCTATAGAATTAATTTATTTAATTTGTTGACTCAAAATAGTAATGATCATTCATGTATCTTTTTGTACTACATGCGGGAAGTGCGGAATGTGGGTTGAAGAATTCTATCGAATAAAGGTTTGATGGTTTTGCTACTCTAATTGATTATTGTAATACTCATACTACATAATAAGTAATCTTCTAGCGGGAAGAGAGTAGTACTTAGTAATGTCAGTAGACAATTCGACATATTTCTTGCACAGGGAATATTATGGGGTTTTGTCAAATGGAAAATTCAGGTATAAAAATTATTGGTAGCTTGGTAGATATTTATACCACCAGGAATTACGGATTACCGCTATATGTGGTATATAAATTTGCCATTTTCCACATATTACTACTCCAATTAGTGTCATTCCCTAAGTCCTAACTATACAGATACTATTTAGGGCTTGCTGATTAATTCTCACAGCATTGAGAGATAAAAGTAATATCCGTACTTTAGGTAAGAAAAAGTACCAGCTTTTCAGTAGCTCAAGCTCATGCATGGATCGGATTTTGGGTAGACTTGGGCCGAAAAATTAAATTAGGGGACAATTCTTACTACTAACTCCTCTGTAATTGCTATTTATGTGTGCTTCCTAATTCCTACCTTCACCTATAAGACTTTTTCAGCAAACCCTGTTTATTAACCTTTATTAAGAGTCAAATTCTTAGGCCAATATTAAGCATTAATATTTACTTAATTCTTGACTTCCTTAGGACTACTATGATTTTCTCCTAACTTCTGTAGGGGTAAATAGCTGAGGAGTCCCGACTTTTCACACTCAGCTAACCCTAATTAAAGCTACTTACTGATTTTTAGGAAATTGCTGTGAGTCTGACTAATCAAAAAATTGAGCAATTTCTTGACGGAAGTCTTGCCATCTAGCTACAGCATCAAGGTTAGAAACAACTCCTTTTTCTAGCAAAACCACACCATCTCGAAAATTAGTAATTCCATATTCACCAGAATTATAGAGTTCTTCAATTCGAGGTACAATTGTCTCTAGTCGTTGGCGATCGCTCTTAAAAGCTACCCGATACCTATTTAGCCTCCACAGGTCAATAATAATATATTGTACTTTTTCAACCTCTTTAGTATCATTGCGAAATTGCATTCTCGGAAACCGCAAAATTGCTCGACGACTTGATAAATGGGGAATAATATAAGTTGTTGCTGCCACACTAGCAGCATCAGGAATTTTCTCTAACAATGGTCGCATTTGACTAATGTGCTGCCATTGTTGGTGTGCAGGTACATAAACCCAAGGTTTGACTGAATCTGGGACTAAAAAATAAAAAGTACGATTAGGGTTAGATGTAAATGTAAAAAATAGTGATAAGCAGATACAAACCACCCAGAAACGCTGAAATTTTACAGATAATACTGGTGAGTTTTCAATTTTTGATTCTCTCTTAGCCCACCATAAAATTGCACCGTAAAATAATCCGGGTACTACTGTCATTGCGTAGCGAATTGTGATTGAAAGTACAGACAAACCCTTAGCAGAAAATAATTTCAGCAAAGGAAATCCTGCTACTATCCAGGCAGCTGGAGCAACTGCCGGCACAAATGCTAAAGGCAACCATTGCCCTAATAAATATTTGAGAGTAGCAAAAAATGGAGTAAAAATTTCCCTTACTAAGCGCCAAGGGTTGCTAATCATACCCCAAAGAATTTCTAGAGTAGAAGCTTCATTTCCTTCTGCGTATTGACCAAATCTCTCCATCATAAATCTTTGGGAAATGTCTTCAGAAAACATTGGCATAATTAGATTGGTCAAAGCTACCATATAGGCAAAACTGAGAGTACAGACAGCTAAACCTATTTTGGGGTAGCGTTTACTTAGGATTAGGTAGAAACCCACCCCAAATAATACTACTCCCGCATCTTCTCTAACAGCTAGTATTAATACTGCTAAAATCCAAAATAGAGGCCACCAGCGTTTTTCCATTGCCAGTAGTAAGCTAAATACAAACAGAGGTATTTGACAAATATCATGGAAATTCGCTAAAGTAGGGCCAATTACTGCGTTAGCTCCATAAAAACTAACACTAATCATGGCTGATAGCTGTGGTTCGAGATACTGTCTAGCTAAGATGTATAAAACTAAACCGGCAACAGTTACTAATGTTACCTGTAAAACTGTTAGAGTAATAGGAGATGGGAATAAGGCATATATTGGCAGCCACAGTAAAAGAGCGGGGGTAAAATGTTGGCCTAAGCGGTGATAGTATACTTCCGAGACTTGGCCTTGGTGAACTACATTTGTCGAAAGAGCAGAAGAGAGAGAACTTTGAAAAAAACGGCCGTGCATACTATTCCAAAAGACTTGGTTAAATATACCTTGGTCGTAAGAGGCGTAAAAACTATAATAGCGGTGCAGGTTGAACAATAAACAAAGCACAAAAAAAGCGATCGCTACCACCAACAGCATCTTAAGGAAATGATTTTTTGGCCTGCTAATCCATATTACCCACATAAACTTAAAGCTTGCAGTATACAACTTACCAGAAATTTATATCTTACTTGAGTCATCATAACCACTGATAAGACTTTTTTTTAATACCATAAAATATAAACTATGTCAATTGACTATTAGATAATCTAAATACAGTTAAGAAAGTTAATTTACAGTATTTAGTGTCACAATATAAAATAGAGATTAAATTATTTCAGAAACAAACTTTCTGTTAATGGCCGATAAATTTCAAACTAATTTGTGAATGGTAAGTGGTAAACCCCGCCCTACTTGCCCAGTAAGGCCTAATATTAGGTAGGCGGGAATATTTATAAAAGGTTATAGATGGTTAATTATTCTCTTTCTGTTCGTCAACAAGATACTAATAGTCCATCTCACTTACCTAGAGATTTCGTACAGGTGTCTTCAGAAAAATCTAATAACGAAGGATTATTACAACTTTTATTATTTATTAATAAACGTCCTGCTTCTCAAGAACAAATTCAAAATATTCGTAAGTTCCTAAGCAATTTAAAAATAGATTACCCATTTGAATTTAATATCATTGATGTAGGAGAACAACCCTACATGGCAGAACATTTCAAGTTGATTGCTACTCCTGCCCTACTAAAAACTTATCCTGAACCAAGACAAACCCTCACTGGAACAAATTTAGTGACAAAAATGGAATATTGGTGGCCTCGTTGGCAACGTTCCTTAGCAGAATATTGGCACAGTTATAAATCTCCACCCAAATCACAAGAAGTTGTTAGTGAAAAATTATCTCTTAGTTCAATTGGTTATGTTGCCGAATTAATGCAAATGTCAGATGAAATTTTTCGCCTCAAGCGGGAAAAAGAACAATTGCAAAGTGAAGTTAAATTTAAAGATCGCGTCATTGCTATGTTAGCTCACGACTTGCGGAACCCTCTGACTGCAGTTTCATTAGCTCTGGAAACTTTAGAATCAACTCAAAAAAAGGCGAAGAGTGAGTTGGCAAAAAGTTCTCCAACTTTAATTGAACAGCTAATTAAGCAGGCACGTTACCAAGTGGGGGTAATTGACAGAATGATTACAGATATTCTAGAAAGACCCATAGGGAAAAGCACCAAGTTGCAAATTCAACCTGAGAAATTAGATCTCGAAGCATTATGTTCAGATGTCAAAATTCAGTTTCGAGACCAACTAAAGTCAAAAAAATTGCAGTTAAAAACAGATATTCCTCATGATTTACCATTGGTTTATGCTGATAGAGAAAGAATACGTCAGGTAATAGTTAATTTGCTTGATAATGCAATTAAGTATACTCCTCAAGACGGTAAGATTAAGATCATAATCCTCGAACGCACAACTCAAGAGGTACAAGTGACGGTTTGTGATAGTGGGCCTGGTATTCCTAAGGAAAATCGTTATCGGATTTTTGAAGATTCTTTCCGACTAGAACGAGATGAGTTAAAGGAAGGTTATGGTATTGGTCTGGCTTTGTGTCGCCGAGTCGTTTTATCTCACTATGGTAAAATTTGGGTAGATTCTAGTCCTAATCATGGTAGTTGTTTTCATTTCACTTTACCTATTTATCGATAATTTATGCCAGCTAGCTTTTTGCTATTAGTTATCGGCTTTTTTATTTCTGATTTTAGGCTTTGTTTAGGTTGATGTATTGTTTGATTTTTTGAGTTTGATACTAGAAAATGGCATCGTTCTTTCTTGAGTGAAATAGGGTGTACGCAGAAACCAAGTTCCAGTTAGGAAATAGCCAAAAATAACAATCATGGTAACAAGCCTGGTTTCTTCTTTTGGTATTTCAGTCCTGTTGAAGATAGAAATATTGCGATCGCGATCCTCTTATA
>JAKQYE010000388.1 GCA_023356605.1 Trichodesmium sp. MAG_R02
TCTCAATTATTTCTATTTTTCAGTGATTAAATTCACTGGAGACAGAGGAACATTGCCTGATTTAGTTAGCGTAATTATTACACTAACTATTTTTTCTTTTTGTCCAAAGTCCAACCATTAGATCAGGCATTCATGGAGTACCGCTGGAGTTACAAGCAAGTTCAAACCATCTTGGGGCAAGCTTTTGAACCCACATCACTCAAAAAAAAATCGGGTGATACTCGCTTATTAACCTATTGATTTGTGATGACTTCCTACCCCATACTATGAGTCTAAATACTTGCTCAAGTTTTACCATCTTTGCATACTACATTTTGTCGTACGGAATGTGGGGTTTAATTTTAGAGTTTTTACCCTCAAGTTGTCAAAAATATTATCTGGGAAACAATAATAAGAAGCGATAGACTTCCAGTCCGCTTCGCGATCGCAGTACTTGAAGAGCTAAGAAAAAATAATTGATGCGAACAACAGGAGTGTGCTTCCTCCTGTATGTTATGCTGCCAAAAGAAATCCCTGGTTAGCCCAAAATATTCATGCCACTAATTTTTTGTGTTCTATAGAATTAATTTGTTTAATTTGTTGGCTTAAAATAGTAATGATAATTTATGTATCTTTTTGTACTACATGCCGGAAGTGCGGAATGTGGGCTATAAGCATTATTCTTTGATTAAGTCAATGCTCTCTGATGACGCTCTCTCAGATAAGACAAAAATTCTTTACCTTCCCGTAAGCGACGCACCAACATTTGTGGGTCTGCTAACATTTCACGAACTATGGGGATAATAGATTTTGGTCTAAAATAAAACCGTCGATACATCTGTTCGACCCCATCTTCAATTTCACTACCTGACAAATGAAAGTACTGTAATGCCGACATTTGAATCCCAGAATTAGCAACTAGAGAATCTCCAGTAAACCAACCATTTTTCTCTGCTTGAGTATATAATTCTGTTCCTGGATAGGGGGAAGCAATGGAAACTTGAATTGTATGGGGGTTGACTTCACAGGCAAAACGGATGGTCTCTTCAATAGTTTCCCTACTTTCATTAGGTAAACCGAGAATGAAAGCTCCATGGACTTTAATTCCTAATTTATGGCAATTTTCCATAAATTTGCGGGCAACTTCTAATTTAATTCCTTTTTTGACTCCATCCAAAATTTTCTGATTTCCAGATTCAAAACCCACTAATAGCAAACGTAGTCCGTTCTTTTTCAATTCTTTGAGGGTGTTATAATCTAGGTTCCCACGAGCATTACAACTCCAGGTTAGTTTTAGTCGCTGTAAATGTTCGCTAATGGCGATCGCCCGTTTTTTATCAATGGTAAAGGTATCGTCATCAAAAAAGTATTCTCGTACGGAGCTTCCCCAAATTGCTTTGGCCTCTGCCATTTCTCGCCCTACTGCTTCTGGACTTTTCGCCCGGTATTGATGTCCCCCAATGGTTTGTGGCCATAAACAAAAAGTACATTTAGCGGGGCAACCCCGACCTGTATATAAGGATATATAAGGATTAAGCAAATAACCAATTAGATAGTTACGAATATTGAGATGTTCTGCATAAACGGGAAAAACACTGGGCATTGTATCCCAGTCGTGAATTAATTCTCGTTCTGGGGTATGTTGAATATTGCCTTGGGTATCATGGTAGGTCAATCCTTTAATTTCTGCAAAAGATTTTCCTTGGGATAATTCTTTACAGGTATAGTCAAATTCGTTGCGACAAACAAAGTCAATTATTGGACTCTCTTTGAGAGTTTTTTCTGGTAAGACTGCTACATGGGCGCCAACAAAACCTACTTGTGTCTCAGGGTTTTGAGTTTTAATTGCTTCTGCACATTTAATATCATTGGGGAGGGAAGGGGTACTGGTATGCATGATTACTAGTTCATAGTCTTTAGTGATTTTTAGTATATCTTCTACGGTTTGATAATGAGCTGGAGCATCTACTAATTTACTTCCGGGAACTAGAGCGGCAGGTTGAGCTAACCAGGTTGGATACCAGAATGAGGTGATTTCTCGTTTGGCTTGATATCTGGCTCCGGCACCTCCATCGAAACCGTCAAAGGAAGGGGGATTTAAAAATAGAGTTTTTTTCATATTCGATACTAAATTTAAAATATACAGAATTGCTGTTTATGTTATCCAGTTCACGTCGGCGGCAGCCGAAAACTTAATATAAGATACTCAGGACTTACGCACAGGCACTATATCTAGTGGGTGCGAATGCCATTTACCCCTACGTATGGCGTTTTAAAGGCTGATTTGCGTAAGTCCTGATACTATAACTAGACTTTCTTTTTATATCACAAGTTATAGCACTCACTATTTCTGTTAGAAAATTGTTACTCCTCTTAAATTTAGTTTATACTAGGAGTTTAGGGACAATGGCCATTTAACTCTAGTTGACTGAGGAGGAGGTTAACGGTCTGTTAAATAAATCAAACAGATAATTTAGAGTCATGGCACAATTTTCAACTAAAATTTTTTTCAAAGTTGCAACCCACATTCCGCACTTCTTAACATTAAACAGGACTTACGCAGTTTTAATTAGAAGAAAACAAGACGAAAAATTAGTTCTCATTGATTTTGGTGCAGTTAAAGAAATTTTATTATCTACCACCAAGCATCCTGACCAAAAAACTGTTGCCAGTACTACTATTTCAATTGGAACACCTGGATATATGGCGTCAGAACAAGCTCAAGGAAAACCACAAATAAATAGTGATATATATAGTCTAGGTATGATAGCTATTCATGCCTTTACAGGAGCTGAACCAAATAGATTGCCTTCAAATAATACAAGAGAAATCAACTGGCAAAATCAGGCAAATGTTAGCTCTCAGTTAGCACAAATTATAGATAAAATGGTACGTTTTGATTACAGAAATAGATATCAATCAGCTAAAGAAGTTTTAAAAGATTTGAATGCTTAAAAAAATAAGTCAAAAAAGTTTAATGTTTTGACAAGCCAATTCAATTTAATTCAGGTATTGTCTATTTTTCTAATTCTTCAGGACTTACGCAGGTACGCTATACATAGCGTACTGTCGACATAAAATTCTCCATACTATGATTAGTTTTTTTTTCAGATAGATATTACTTTTAATATATCTTTAAACAAGGTTACAAGATATTAAATTAACTTGCTAAAAATCTTTAATTATTAGATGATAATGACATAATTATATTAGTTCAAAAATATAAATTTTAATTTTGTTGACTACTGTCAATATTTACTTAAATCTCACACAAATTTTACTATAACAAACCTAGCAAATCATCTGGGAAATATTAGCCATGATACGATAAATCGCTATTTAAGATATTAGTCTTTAAATTCAGAAGATTTATGGCGAAATGTTAAAGAAGAATTTGTTTGGTGATACAGAAGCTTATTTAATTTGTGATGATACAGTGCTGGACTAACGCACGTGACAAGTCGCTACGAGTTTAAAACAGATAATTTGCAAGGTTTAATTGAGCGTAGTAGTAATAACCGAGTCTATATTGGTGTTTGGGAAGATGATTTACATTAAACGGGGAACAGGGAAAAATCTAACTTCTAACTTCTAACTTTTGACGAAAAAAATAAGGTCCCAAGTCTCCAATAGGATAGGGGATGAAAAGAATAAACTTCAGTATTTCAAGTTTATAGTCGTTTTAATTAAGATTGAAACAAAAATTGAGTATAATAAAATTAAGTCAACTAGACACTATTTTGAACTATGCCTTACAGTTTAGACTTAAGAAAAAAGTAATAAATTTTGTAGAAAATGGCGGTACGATTACCGAAGCAGCTCATACATTTGGGATTGGAGGAGCTTCGATATATAAATGGTTATCTCGCCTAAAATTGTCAACAAATAAGGTGAAAATTCGTCGAAGAAAATTAGATTAGAAAGAATTAGAATAAAGATGTAAAACAAAATCCAGAGTCAAAATTGTCAGACATAGCTAAAAAAAATGGAGTTAATCCTAAAGCTATATTTTATGCTTTAAAAAGAATGAAAATTACTAGAAAAAAACAACTTCGTTATAGAGACAGGACTTACGCAAAGACACTATATATAGCGCATAACAATTTCGACGAACTTCACGCTTTGTCACGTGCGTTAGCCCAGCTTTGCGGAACGCAATCGCCTAACTATTTTTATTCAAAAACCAATAGTAATTCAAGTCAAATAACCTTCATTTTAATTGAAGGATGTTTCAATTAGTCGGTTAGATATTTTGATCAATTACCGCGGCTGTTCTTGATAAATACTTTTGCCTATATAGTAAGCAAATCTTTTTAAGAAGTTCCACACGCTCCATTGCACAAGCAATATGATTTTTTT
>JAKQYE010000389.1 GCA_023356605.1 Trichodesmium sp. MAG_R02
ATTCCTGTCATTGAACTCAATAACTTGTCAGAAAACATCCAGACTTTTCAGACCAAAATGCTTTGAAATTAGGAGTTGGGCAATCGCCATTTCAATAAAAATCATAACCCAAATCACCAAGGCCCAATCTATTAACACTTACAAATACTCATATCATCAAAATGCCTAAAGACATTTTCCATCAACAGGTTAAAAATGCTTTAATTAAAGATAGATGGAAGATAACCCATGATCCTTTCATAATTCGGATTAGTGAAGCTATCAAATTACAAATTGATTTGGCAGCAGAAAATGCCATTGCCGCAGAACGAGGTTCTGAAAAAATTGCTGTAGAAATTAAAAGCTTTATAGCAGACTCAGATATTAGCTCATTTCATACTGCTTTGGGTCAATATCTTAACTATTGTCAAGCATTAGAAGAGCAAGAAGCAGACCGAATTGTTTATTTAGCTATTCCCGTGACGACTTATCAAGATTTTTTTCAACTTCCTTTTATCCAACGTTCTCTCAAACGCTATCAAGTCAGACTAATTATTTATAATCCTAAATTGGAGGTGATTTCTCAATGGATAAGTTAGAACAATATCGACAATTTGTTCAGCAAATCTTGAGTTCACACGCAGAAATAGCGACTACTACTGATACAGTAAAGGCAGAACTAATATTTGATAGACAACATGACCATTATCAACTAGCTTATGTGGGTTGGCAAGGGGATAAACGGGTATTTGGTCCTGTGATCCACTTTGATATTATACATGGCAAAATTTGGATTCAATATAATGGTACCGAAGAGTCTGTTGCTCAGAGATTAGTGGAAATGGGTGTACCTAGTTCAGATATAGTTATAGGTTTTCATTCTGCTTTTAAGCGTCAATTTACTCCTTATGGTAATGGATAAAAATATTCACAGGACTTACACAAATTTCAAGCTTCCTACTTCAGTAGGAGATATAGTTATTTTGATTTAGATTGAGACGAGTATTTCTTGCTATAACTCGCGTTTGGTGCAGAAAAAGTTTTCCATCCTTATTTGAAATGACTATACAATCATCCATGGATTTAAAAGTCAAAAGTCAGCCCCCACTAGTAGGGGTTAATGGCCATTAACCTCTACAGATAGTTTATGATCTACGAGTTGGCGTAAGTTCTGTCTATAATCAGGACTTACGCAAAAAACCCGGTTAAGACAGTAAATCATTGTTTTTAACACATAAATATCTACGAGAAACCGGGTTTGCGGAGTTTGCCTTCGTAAGTCCTGTATAATCAGGACAGGACTTACGCAGCAAGCGCTATATCTAGTATAGGTTAACGGCCGTTAACCCCTACAGATGGTGTATATTTTCATCTGCGTGCGTAAGTCCTGATACTGTAAGGCTGACTAAGACTTCGGCTTATAAATAGAACTAACATGTAATTCTTTCAACTGCTTTTTATCAACCTCAGAGGGGGCATTTGCCAACAAACACTTTGCCTGCTGAGTCTTCGGAAATGCAATGACATCCCGAATAGACTCCTCAACTGCTAACAGCATTACTAACCGATCTAAACCATAAGCAATACCACCGTGGGGAGGAGTTCCATATTCAAAAGCTTCCAATAAAAAGCCAAACTTATTATCAGCTTCCTCATCAGATAAACCGATGGCTTCAAATACCTTTTCCTGCACATCCCGTTGATATATCCGCAGACTACCACCGCCGACTTCATAACCATTAAACACTAAATCATAAGCTTGGGCTCGTGCAGTCTTGAGATTATTAATATCATCTGGATGAGGTGCGGTAAATGGGTGGTGCAAAGCTTCCAAACGTTTTTCATCCTCATTCCATTCAAACATTGGAAAGTCTGTCACCCACAATAGACTAATTTTATCCTGATCAATTAATTCTAACTGTTCCCCCACAACTAACCGGAGGCGGTCTAAGGTTTTGTTAACAGTATTTGCATCATCCGCAGCAAATAAGAGCAAATGACCAGGTTGAGCATTGGTACGTTTGAGTAATTCCTGTTTTTGCTCATCGGTAAGGTTGTCCTTGATAGCACCAATAGTATCTATCTTATCTCCCTCTTTGACACGAACATAAGCTAAACCTTTGGCCCCTGCTTCACTCGCTTCTTTAAACAAGTCCCCACCAGGTTTAATTCTAACATTGGAGATAGCATCGTTACCCCCAGGAATAGGTAAGACTTTCACCATCCCACCTTTAGCAACAGCACCAGAAAATACTTTAAAACCAGAGTCTTTCACCAAGTCAGATACATCCACCAATTCTAAACCAAACCGAATATCAGGTTTGTCACTACCATAACGTTCCATGGCTTCCCTATAAGTCAGTCGTGGAAATGGTAAAGGTAAATCTATACCTTTTACTTTCTGAAAAATGTATGCTACCAACTGCTCATTTAATTGTAGAATTTCCTCCTGAGACATGAAACTCATTTCCATATCTAACTGAGTAAACTCTGGTTGTCTATCTGCTCGCAAATCTTCATCCCGAAAACAACGGGCGATTTGATAATAACGGTCAAAACCAGAAACCATCAACATTTGCTTGAAAAGTTGGGGAGATTGGGGTAGGGCAAACCATTCCCCAGGATGAACGCGACTGGGAACTAGATAATCCCTTGCTCCTTCTGGAGTAGACCGTGTTAGAATTGGGGTTTCAATTTCAACAAAATTTTGTTCGTCTTCCAGAAAACGACGGATCGCTTTGATAACTTCATGGCGCAATAATAAGTTGCGAGTCATCCGTTCCCTTCTCAAGTCTAAATATCGGTATTTTAGTCGTAACTCTTCTCGTACTGTTTCTGTTTCAGCAGTGGAAACCTGAAATGGCAGTTGTTTGCCCAAACCATTCAACAGTTGAATATCATCGGCGTAAATTTCGATTTCCCCAGTGGGAAGTTTGGGGTTGAGAGACTCTTCGGGACGACGACTGACTCTACCTGTGATTTGTACAACATATTCATTGCGAATATTTCCTGCTATTTGATAGGAGTCTGGTGTGCGCTCTGGATCGCTTACTATTTGGACAATACCAGAGCGATCGCGCAAATCTAAAAAAATTACCCCCCCATGGTCCCGACGGCGGTCTACCCATCCACAAAGGTTCACTGTTTCTTCAATATTATTACTATTTATTTGGCCACAATAATGGGTTCGCATAATTATCTAAATTACAAATTTAGCTAAACAACACATCATATCATTATTAAGACTTACCCAGGCGGAGGCCCACTTTCTAGGATAAATCTTTATTTTTAACAATAGACATTTACGAAAAAACCTGGTTTCTGGGTTTACCTGGGTAAGTTTTGATTATATTTATACTTATATAGGTCAAAAGTCAAAAATAAAAAGTCAAAAGTTTGATTTTATCTGCTTAAAATTCCAATGTTACAGATGTTACAGCGCTTTTCAAATTGATGAACTATGTCGCCATAACCAAGACCCTGTAGAGATGTTCTATGGAAGGTCCCTACTGTGGTTTACCGACATGAAAACTGCTGTAATGTCCTAATTTTAAACTCTCACAAAATTTTGTCCCTCAACTTAGTTTTGGCCTAAGTCTTAATTATTTTTTAGATGGAGGTTTTGCTACAATGAATGCATCCCAAGCTGCTTGACTTGCTTTAAGTTAGCGATCGCTAAAATCTTGAATTTCCCTTGGATTAATTTTTCTGACCTTATTTTGTTCAGGACTTACCCAGGCTTCATCTAGGTCCAACCTATGTAGGGGCGAATGGCATTCGCCCTCACCCTCATTTAGTGCTCGTGGGTAAGTCCTGTTGATGATATAGTTTTTTTTTAAATTTAGATTGAGACAAGTATTTCTTGCTATAACCCGCGTTTGGTGCAGAAAAAGTTTTCCAATATAATTTGAAATAACTATAAATTCCTAATCTATTAGCATCACTTGCCACCAAAGTTACAGAAATTTTATTTAGGTCTAAAAATTTGTAGACTTCAAAATCAAAATTACCTAGCACTGGTTTCTCTTTAAGATAAACAAAATTTTTCTGATCAACTAAACTAACCTCGGGATTTATTTCACTACTTAATATATATTCAGTTTTAATCAGGACTTACGCAAAGAAACCCGGTTAAGACAGTAAATCATTGTTTTTAACACATAAATATCTAAGAGAAACCGGGTTTCTCAGTTTGCCTGCGTAAGTCCTGTTAATGTTTAAATATTTGGTATCTTTTGCAAAACCTAATATTATTCTA